>JBDRBK010000086.1:0-6130 GCA_043822705.1 Fidelibacterota bacterium | reverse complement strand
ATAAAGCATTTATTCGGATCGCCATCGGGAGTGTTCCCCCCAGCCATGCTGACATAATCAATAATCGAAAAACCAGGATAAAACTGATACGCGCCCGGCGCCTGCACGAATCCATTGACCATCACACCGCGCTCAGTTAATACATCGATGATATCACCGGCGTGCAGGACCGTTGTTTCGAATTCACGCGGGGACACGGTGATATACTCTTCGGTGCCACTCTCATTTCGCGTTATGGTAACACTCTCCAGATTGGCTGTGTCATTAAATTTAGTCTTGCGCTGAAAGTATTGTTTCAACGTTTCACCTTTTTGGATGATATCATAACCGCGCCCGACGACCGAACCGCGAACGACAATACCTTCTTTTTCGACGTTCCCAAAGGGAATGTTAATGACCGCTCCTTCAGTGAATGTCGGATTATGCTTCAAATTACCGGTGTATAAATATTCAAAGAAATTGATTGTGGATTGTAACCGGTCGGGACTGGTTACTGATATGTTGAATTCCTGGGCGAATTGATGAAAGCCTCCCGCTTTTTCAACGACTGAACTTAAGCGATCGATCGGGCTTACAGTAACAAATCCCGGTTTGTTCACCGCCCCGACAACCTGGATCTGGAATTCCCTCAGATTAATCAGCGCGACGGTTACTTTGGCGTTTGGATAGGCTTGCGATTTTATAAAATCAACGATTTTTTCAGTGGCGTTTGTTAAAGTCAGACCTGCTATATGTATTGCTCCTACCGACGGTATAAAAAAATCTCCTGTAGGGGTAATTTTTAACAACCAGGTGATGTTTTCACTAATCAGGATATTCAATCCCAATTCGTCACCAGCGCCGAGAATATAAGTCGACGGATCAATGGCAGCCTCCAATGAAAAACTCTGCGCTGACGATTCCAGAGACTGCACTTCGTTCTGCGCGGATAATGTCTGGCCATAATCCATTCTACCATAAGATTGCGGTCTTGCTAACACTGACAAAACCAAGATTATCGGTATAATTCGCAAATTAGTCATTCTATTCGTTTATTTGATATTGCTTTTCAAAATATTGCCGGAATTCACCCGATTTAATCGGCTGCCACCAGTCAGGATTGTTAACATACCAGTCAATTGTCTGGCGCATGGCTGGTTCAAATTCAAATTCCGGTTCCCAGCCCAGAGTACGCAGTTTACTGCCGTCTATGGAATAACGACGATCATGCCCCAACCGGTCGGTGACTGGTTTGATCAATGTCTCCGGTTTATTAAGTCTGCGGAGAATAATACTGGTAATGGCGATATTCTGTCGTTCATTGCCCCCGCCAATGTTATATACTTCACCGAGCTGGCCCTTTTCAATGATACACTGGATGGCCGAGCAGTGGTCCTCGACATACAACCAATCACGGATATTCTGGCCGTCACCGTAAAGCGGCAATGGTTTATTTTCAATCGCGTTGGTGACGAATAACGGAATCAATTTCTCCGGATACTGGTAAGGACCGAAATTATTGCTGGCTCGAGTGATAATGACCGGCAGATCGTAGGTCTTGAAATAGGAATATGCCAGACGGTCGGCACCGGCCTTGCTGGCCGAATAAGGATTACTGGGCATCAACTGATCGGTTTCCCGGAAGCTGCCCTCAATTATACTGCCGTACACCTCATCAGTGCTGATTTGGATGAAGCGCTCAATACCATGAAGCCGGGCCGCCTCCAGCAAAGTAAAAGCGCCAAAAACATCGGTACGGATGAAATCATCCGGCTTGCCGATCGAGCGGTCGACGTGACTCTCGGCGGCGAAATTGACCAGATAATCAGGCTTGTAGCGCTCAAACAGCTCGCCGACCAACGTGGCATCACAGATATCACCCTTGATAAATATATAGCGCTGATCGCAAGTAAAATCAGCCAGGTTGTGTGGATTTCCGGCATAGGTCAGTTTATCCAGATTGATCACTTTAGCGGCGTAATCACTATTCAGAATAAAGCGAATGAAATTAGACCCGATGAAACCGGCGCCACCGGTCACCAAATAAGTTTTTGCCACAGTCATACTGATTTTCCCATTCTTCCGACATTGTCAAAGCTGAACCCGAGTCTGTTCAACTCGTGTGGCGAATAAATGTTTCGCGTATCCAGCAGAACAGGCTGACGCATCTTCGCTTTCAACAGCTCCAGATTCAGACCGCGGAATTCATTCCACTCGGTCATCACCACCACGGCATCGACACCATCAACGGCACTGAGCCAGTCCGTGCAATAAGTAACATCCGGGAACTTCACTTTCATTGCGTCACCGGCAATCGGATCGTAGGCGGAGACCAACGCTCCTTCGGCGAGCAATCCGGCCAGCATCACCAGCGCCGCCGAATCCCGGATATCATCGGTCTGGGGCTTGAAGCTCAATCCCAGCACCGCTATCTTTTTTCCATGGAAACTGCCACCGACCAGTTTCCGCAGTTTGTCGACCATTCGCTGTTTCTGATCCTCGTTGGCCCGGATAGCGGCCTTCACCGTACTGATGTTCACCGCCACCTTGTCGGCCATGGTGACCAGGGCATTGGTATCCTTGGGAAAACAGGAACCGCCGTAGCCCGGACCAGGATGCAGAAACTTGGCGCTGATCCGGCCGTCCAGTCCCATCGCCTTGGCCACCTGATGCACATCGGCCCCCACCGCCTCGCACAGGTTGGCGATCTCATTGATATAAGTAATCTTCAGGGCCAGAAAGGCGTTGCTGGCATATTTTATCGTTTCGGCCGTGGCAATTCCGGTCTGAACGACCGGTGTTTCATTGATATACAGGGGACGATAAACATCTTCCATGATCTTGAACGCCCGTTCGGAAGCAGCGCCGATGACGACCCGGTCCGGCCATAAAAAATCCTTGACGGCGGCACCTTCCCGTAAAAATTCCGGATTTGAGACATAGTCAAATTCGGCCTGCCCGGACCTGGCCCGGTTTAAAATGTCGATGATGAGGGCACCGGTTCCGATCGGCACCGTACTTTTTGTACAAATAACCTTGTAGGTATCTAGATTTTCACCGATCAGTTGCGCTACTTCCAGCACCGCCGAAATATCCGCTTCACCGTTAGCGCCCTGTGGCGTCCCCACCGCAATATAAACGACGTCAGCGGATTTAATCGCAGTTTCCAGATCGACCGTGAAGGAAAGTCGTCCGGCCTGGACGTTCCGCTTGATTACTTCTTCCAGACCCGGTTCAAAGATCGGTATCCGGCCGCTGTTCAGAACGGCAATTTTCTGTTCGTCAATATCGCCGCAGATGACGGTATGACCAAAATCGGAGAGTCCGGCACCACTGACCAAACCGACATAACCGGTTCCGATGACTGCAATATTTTTCATTTATTCCCCTGAATGCTGACCATGAACCTACGGTTTCCGATTGATATGATGAAACTTCAAAAGCGGTTTATTGTAACCCGAATCGTCGGCGAATGATCCATTCCACGGTCAACAATACCAATAGATAGACCAGGACCAGGTATTGTTCCCCGAAACGGATAATCGTACTCTGCATCGAGACGGTTTCTTCGAGATTGAGACGTTGATAAAGATTGAACCTCAGATTCCAGGGATAATATTCGCCACCGGTCTTCTCTGCAATCCGCAGCAGGGCCGGTCGATTAAGAAACACTTTGTTCAACTCGATCTGGCCTTCGGTGACCGTAAACGTTCCGGTCTGCCGCGCTTCGGAAGTGCCATCGTTGACGGTAATCTCAAAATCGTAATTGCCCGGCTTGGAAGCCCACAGTTCACCTTCCCAGCGTCGCAATTCACCATTGTAGGTCAATTCCGTCGATGAAATCCGATTCCCCTGGTGAAATACTTTAATGTAGGCACTGGATGGAGCACTGGTCTTTCCCTCTACATCCAGCCGGCTGCCGGTGACCAGAATGGCTTCGCCCTGCTGGAAAAAATCCTTGTTCAGGCGGAAGTACAGCTTTTCAGCACCGCCGGTCCGCAGCAGCCAGGCCAGGATACCATCCAGCATTTGACCGGCCAACTGGCTATATTTGCCGCCGGTCAACTGATACTGCAGTTGATAAAAATCTGCTGCAGTCCATATAAAACTGCGCAGGTTTTCTTTCTCGCCCAGCAGCACCAGCGGCAGATTCACCGGACCGGACAGATAGCCGAACGGTTTTATTTCGGCGTGTGCGCTCTCGACCATCAGGCCCGGATGTAACGGCGGCAATTGGTTTTCAGCCGGCAAGCCGCTGCGCCCAAACAGGGCGCCGATTTCCGATTCGATATATAGATCGGTCAGGTACCAATTGTATTTCTTATCACGATCGATTATGTCACCCACCGGTTTGATATAAAAAAATGGAAACAGGCCCCGTCCCAGATCGGCCGAAACATCCGGTCCGACAAACCAGGCCAACGAAGATTTGTGCGTCGCGACCTTCCCGGCTAAAATTCTCTGCCATTGGGTCGAGAGTGGCGTTGTCGGGAAATTATCAAAGATTATCAGGTCGTATTTGGTTTCCCAGAAATTTTTAAATGGCGGCTTGAAATCATTGCCGATCTGCTGAAAATGATCCAGAGCGATTCGCGGCTGTCGATTCAGATATTTTTTCAGCACCGCCGTATTATAATTCGGCATGCCGGTCACCAGCGCCACTTTGTAGCGATCCTTCAAAATCGAAACCTGAAACTTCTGCCGGTTATTACGCACGTTGATTTCATCTTCCAGCGATGATGCGACAATTTCATAAGTCAGTACGCCCAATTCCTCCGGTTTGAACTGGAAGCGGACTTCCTGCTGGGAGCCCTGTCCGTAAACAGTCAGAAAACGTGACCCGACCGGCTCGTCGCCGTCCATCAGCATCACATTGATCCGTTCCCGTACCGGTCCGACCGAGGCGATAATTACCGTCAGAGTCAGATCCTCGCCTTTGATTGCGATGGTCGGCACATCGATGGAATGGATCGCCACATCCACCAGTGGTGTCGTGTCGCCCACGCCGATCGTAAAAACCGGTACTTTCAGTTTATCCGCCAGTTGCACCGGATCGACACCCTGGGTCGGCTGTCCGTCGGTAACCAGTACAATACCGGAAGTGTGCTCGGGATTCATCTGTCCGATCTGACTGATGACCTGCCCCAAATCAGTCGATGATCCGACACCGGTTATGGCCGGCTCGCCTGACACCGGTCGGATCGTCTGATCAAAATGATAGTTATTTAATTTAATTCCCCGCTTGTCGAATTCGTGACCGATTTCCTTGATACCGTTATTCAGAGCCGCCAGCGAAAAATTCTGATGGTAGGCCATGCTGAGCGTGTTGTCGATAAACAGGTGCCACGTCCGCGGCTGGCTGATCACCTTGCGGAGCGTCAGACGCGGCTGCAACAATAACACCAGGGCGCTCACGATCAGCAAGGTCCGCAATACCAACAGCACCCGGGCGAAACGGTAACTCCGCAATGCGTAGAAACTCCAGATCAAGGCCAACAGCGCCGCGGCCAGTAGCCCCCAGAACCAGACATCGACGGCACGGATGAATTCCAGGCGGATCATTTATTCGGTAACCAGGCTAAAATTCGGGCGGACCGGAAAATCAATCGACGAGCTGATCCCGGTTTGCAGGTATTGCTCACCCAAAAAGGCGATCATGGCAGCGTTGTCGGTACAGAGCGCCAACTCGGGAAACAGCACTCTTTTTTCCCCACCGAAGATTCGGGACACGCGACCCCGCAGATAGGTATTGGCCGCCACGCCCCCGGCGATCACACAGGTAGCGACTCCGGTCTGGTCGACCGCCTGTTTAAGTTTAGCGGTCAGGATATCAATTATGGCGGCCTGGTAGCTGGCGGCGATATCATTCTCAGTCAGGTCGTGTTTCCCGGACCGGAAACCATCCATGAAATAAAGCAGAGAGGTCTTCAACCCGCTGAAACTGAATTCCAGTGTTTCCCGGTTAAGGAATGCCCGGGGAAAGGGAACCGCATCCAGCCGGCCACCCTGCGCCAGTTTTTCGATCGCCGGGCCGCCGGGATAGCCCAATCCCAGAATCCGGGCGCCTTTATCAAATGCTTCGCCGGCGGCGTCATCCCGGCTCTCACCTAATAGTTCGTACGACCGCAGACCTTTTACATGCCAAAGCTGG
>JBDRBK010000085.1:0-27162 GCA_043822705.1 Fidelibacterota bacterium | reverse complement strand
GATTTTCTCGCCGACGACGCTCCCCACACTGCCGCCCATAAAAGAAAATTCCATAATGCCCAGCACGACGGAAATCGAGTCGATCGTGCATCTTCCAACCGTTATGGCCTCGTTCTTGCCGGTGGTCTTGATGGCAGAGCTGAGCCGTTCGCTGTATTTCTTCTGATCCCGGAACGACAGAGGATCCTGAGATCTCAAATTGGCGCCGATTTCAGTCCACGAATCCTTGTCCGTAAGTATTTCAATATACTTCTCGCCGTCCATTGCAAAGTGATTCGAGCACTTCGGACAGACCAGCAGCTTCTTCTCCAATTCGCGCTTGAAGACAATTTCACTGCACGAATCACACTTGATCCAGAGGGCATCTTCCGATGTCTTCTTCTGAGTCGGTGAAAAGGCCGCTTCATCCCGTTTGAACCATTCAATCGCCATTTATCACTCTTCTCCTTTTTCTCTGCTTCGAGGGATGCGCTTATGCAGCACCATCGCATCCTCACCATCGGCGTAATAGGATTTCCGCATTCCTAACGGCGAGAAACCGAATTTCGCATAGAGTGCGCGCGCCGCATCGTTGGACGCTCTGACTTCCAGATACATATCGCGGCTCTTTTTCTTCTGGCCCGACTTGATCAGGAACGACATCAAAGCCGCCGCCAGCCCCCGCCGCCGAAAACGTTCCGACACAGCGAGATTCAGGATATGAATCTCATCCAACACCCACTGCGTCACCAAATAACCGGCAACATCTCCGCCGATCAGAATCGCCCAGTTGTTTCTCGTCTGGATCATCAGATTGCGGAAAGCGCTTTCCGGCCACGGATCGCTGAATGAAGCCTTCTCGATCTTCACCACCTCATGCAAATGATCCGCCGTCAGCGGTTTGATTTCGTACTCAGGCGTTGGGAGTGTTGACTTCACGGTATCGGTCACAGATGTCTCGCACCTGCTTCATTTCATATACATCATGCACGCGAACAATATCGGCGCCGTTCAAGATTGAAATCGCCACCGTTGCGGCTGTGGGGTATTGACGCGATTCGGCGGGCAGACCGCTGAACTCTCCTGTAAATGCCTTGCGCGAAGTTCCCACCAGCACTCCCTGTGCAAGCCCCTGCAATGCGCGAAGCTTTCCCAGCAGCAGGTAGTTCTGCCGAAAATTCTTGCCAAAACCGATTCCCGGATCAACAACAATGGATTCCCGCGGAATGCCTGCTGCGACGGCGATCTTACAGCTTTCCCGAAGAGACGCCGACACTTCGGCAAGCAAATCCGAATAATCCGTATTATCCTGCATATCTTTCGGCATGCCTTTGATATGCATCAGCACGACTCCGCAGCGGGCTTGCGCGCAGACCGCCGGCAATCTGTTATCATTCCGAAATCCCGAGATATCATTCACAATCGAGGCCCCCGCTGCGATACAGGTTCCCGCGACCTGCGCCGAACTCGTATCAACCGAAACCGGAATCCGGATGCGGTCGCCAAGCCCCTCAAGCACCGGAACGAGCCGTTCTATCTGCGCATCCGCGGATACCGGCAGACTTCCCGGTCTTGTCGATTCCGCTCCCATATCAAGGATGTCCGCTCCAGCCTCCTGCAGCGACAGCGCTCGCTGAATCGCGTCCTTCGCCGAGAAATATCTGCCGCCGTCTGAAAAAGAGTCGGGTGTGACATTCAACACACCCATAATCAGTGTCCGCCCGCCCAGCTTAAGCGAGCCGGTGCGGTGCGACCATATCCGTGCTTGCTTACTTGCCATCCATCAGGTGCAAAGCTTCCATGCGCGTCGCTTCGCGAGTGAAAACTCCGCGCACCGCAGACGTGACGGTCCAGCTGCCGTGCGCCCGCTCGCCGCGCATCGTCAGACACATATGCTGCGCGCGGATAACTACAAACACCCCCATCGGCCGCACTTTGTGCATCAGTGTATCCGCAATAGAAGTGGTCATCGTTTCCTGAATCTGCGGACGACTCGCGAATAAGCGGACAATTCTGGCCAATGACGAGAAACCCGTGACCAATGAGTGTTTCGGAATGTAGGCAATCGATGCGAAGCCCCAAAACGGCAGCAGATGATGCTCGCACATCGAGTAAAACGGAATATCCCGATGGATAATCATCTCGCTTTCATTCTCGGTCGGATAAAGGCGAATCTCCTCTTCGGGAGATTTCCCGATCTGAGTAAATATTTCCTCATACATCTCCGCCACTCGCTCCGGTGTTCTCACCAAACCCGGACGAGTGGGATCTTCGCCGATTCCTTCCAGCAGCAGCCGGACAGCTTCTTCAATCTTTTGCTTGTTCAATAGTATGCCGTGGGGGTGATGGTTTGAGTTTCAGGATTACGATTTCTTCGGAACCGGGAACGATTCGAACCCGCGCATTCGCCGCGCCGTTCGCAACGTAGCCGGGCCTGAATACGGATATCAAATGCGATCCGCCCGGTAATCCTTTGAGAGTGTAATCGGATAAATATTCGGTCGCGCTGCCGTTCAGATAGATCGTCGCTTTGGGTACGTTGCAAATAACCTGAACACTGCCCGTCTTTTCGCGCAGCGCGACAAACATCAGCACCAGAGCCACAAACAGCAGCAGGCTGAGCATCATCACCCGGTTGCGGACATGCTTTTGACCGATCTCCAACTCTTCCATATCCACGGGAAGCTGCTTGCCCCGCTCCAGAATCTCCGCCTCGGTCAGCCACTCGACATCCCCTTCATCGTTGACGTATTCCCGCGCCTTCCCGCGCTCCGTATGAAACTTGCGAATCTCCTCTTCGATAATCCGCGCTCGTTCCTCAGACATACCGCCCGGGACATAGTCTCGTTCATCCGCAGCATCCGCCAAGCCTTTTAGAGCCTCGCGGTTCTCCAGCTCTTTGCGAATGAGTTCTCGAAGTCTGGCTTCTTCTTTTTTGTCCATACCGAATTACTTGTTTTTTTCGGCGACTTCAGCGGCCGCGTCGGGCGAGTGATTCGCTGTTTTTCTCTTGTCAGGATCGATCTCCAATAATTCCGCGATCTCCTCGCCGGTCAACGATTCCTTCTCCACCAGAGTCTTCGCCAGCTTATGCAGCCGGGGAAGTTCACGATCGAGGATTTTCTCCGCGCGAGCCTGCGCGGATTCGATAATCTCCCGCACCGCCTCATCAATCCTGGTCGCGGTGTCGTCACTGTAATCCTTCTGATGCGTATAGTCTTTCCCGAGAAAAACTTCCGCTTCCTGCTGTCCGAAGGTGATCGGACCGATCCTGTCGGACATCCCCCAGCGCGTGACCATCTGCCGGGCGATCTCCGTGGCTCGCTGCAAATCGTTCGCCGCGCCGCTGGTCAGTTCATTATAGATCAGCCGCTCCGCCACGCGTCCGCCCAACAACGTTGAGAGCTGCCCTTCAAGATATGATCTTGAATAACTCCGTTTGTCATCCAACGGCACGAAATGCGTCAGCCCGAGCGCGCGCCCGCGAGGAATGATCGTCACCTTGTGCACCGGATCAACTTCAGGTATGTGCGAAGCGACAATCACATGCCCCGCCTCATGGTACGCCGTCGTTTCCTTCTCTTTCTGCGGGATCACCGCCGAGCGGCGCTCCACACCCATCATCACTTTGTCCTTCGCAGCCTCAAGGTCCTCCATTTCCACCTTATCGGTGTCGCGCCGCGCCGCGAGCAGAGCCGCCTCGTTCATCAAATTCGCAAGCTCCGCGCCGTTCATACCGGGAGTGCTTTTCGCGATAATCTCCAGATCCACATCGTCCGCCAGCGGCTTGTTCTTGGAGTGAACCTTCAGAATCCCCAAGCGGCCTTTGACATCCGGTTTATCGACGACGATCTGCCGGTCGAAACGGCCCGGCCGCAGCAATGCCGGATCGAGCACATCGGGACGGTTGGTAGCCGCCAGAATAATCACTTGCAGATTTACCTCGAAACCGTCCATTTCCACCAGCAACTGATTCAGAGTCTGTTCCCGCTCATCGTGACCGCCGCCCAGTCCGGCGCCACGCTGGCGACCGACCGCATCCAGTTCGTCGATGAAGATGATGCAGGGAGCGGTTTTCTTACCCTGTTCGAACAGATCCCGAACCCGGGAAGCACCGACACCGACGAACATTTCGACGAAATCGGCACCGCTGAGACTGTAAAAGGCCACACCGGCCTCCCCGGCAACAGCCCGTGCCAACAGCGTTTTACCGGTACCGGGCACCCCCACCAGCAATGCTCCCTTGGGGATTTTCGCTCCCAGTCTCTGATATCGTTTGGGGCGCTTCAGGAAATCGACGACTTCTTTCAACTCTTCCTTGGCCTCGACACAACCGGCCACATCGGCAAATGTCACTTTGGGCATATCGGAAGTCCAAACCTTGGCACGGCTCTTACCGAAGTTGAAGATTCCTTTCATTCCGCCACCGCCCCCCTGCATCCGGCGCATGATAAAAATCCAGACCCCGATCAGCAGGAACCAGGGAACAATGCTCATCAGGTAGCCGGACCAGTCAATCGTCTTCTGCTTGAAGCTGTAGCGCAGATTGTAGGAATCCCATTCCACCAGCGTCTCGCGATCGATAATCCGCAGCACCAGATATATCCGCGTCACATCGTTGACGACGCCGAAATCCTTGACGATCGTCTGGGGCGAATTCAGGGTGCCATGAAAAACATCCTCTGTGATGACGGCGTCCTTGATCAATCCCTGGGTCAGAAAATCACGATACTGGAAAAACTCGATTTCGATTTCCTTCCCGCCCTGATTGGTAAACAACCCGGACAGAAATATCGCCGTCATCAGTATCAGGACCCAGATAAACGATGTCTTCCCGGCACGGCGCCACTGAAACCCGCTGGTGTCGCTGCGGACCGGTCGTTTGCCTACCGGACCGGGATTAAAC
Organism: Fidelibacterota bacterium; assembly: GCA_043822705.1. Taxonomy (GTDB): domain Bacteria; phylum Fidelibacterota; class Marinisomatia; order Marinisomatales; family TCS56; genus JBDRBK01. The sequence goes on along the minus strand of JBDRBK010000085.1, from coordinate 22,277 downwards.
GGCGGTCTTTTTTCCGGTTCGTGCTCTTGATCCTGCGTCTTATCCGGTTGCCGGCGTGGCGGTCGTTTATCTTTATTCGGTATTTTTTCTGCCATGTATTATTCTGATCCTTTCAACCGGTACAATGCCGGGAGCTGGCGTAATTTCTGATTATAATCGAGGCCGTAACCGACCACGAAATCGGGGGGAATCTCGAAACCGATGTAATCGATCGGGAATTCCACCTGGGCGATTTCCGGCTTCATCAAAAAAGTGACCACAGTGACCGATTTCGGCGCCGCGCCGCGTAACCGATCCCGCAGGAATTTGATCGTCAGTCCGGAATCGATAATATCTTCCACAATAATGACGTGGCGACCGGTGATGTCGGCGGAAATATCCTTCAACAGTTTAACGGTGCCGGTGGTGGACTGACCGGCGTAACTGGCCAGTTTGACAAAATCCATTTCGCAGTCGATCGTCATCGCCCGCATCAAATCGGAAAGAAAAATGAAACTGCCGTTGAGAATACCGATCAGGATCGGCACCTTATCCTGAAAACGTTCCGACAACTGCCGGGCGATTTCATTTACCTTTTCCTGAATCTGCTCTGCAGACAATATTAATTCTAAATCAAATTTTGAATTCAACATCATAAACCAACTTTTTGTTCTAATGAAAGTTCCGCGATCTGCCCGCTGGCGGGCGTGATTTTGACCGAATCGGCAAGGCGTCGGCCACAGACCCAGACCACCTCATCATCGGCTGTCAGGACCAATTGGCGCTGCTTCTGGAAGCGGTCCACTTTCAGATCGATCAGCAGGTCACTGACCTTTTTCTCCCCCGTTAAGCCCAGGGGCTGGAAGCGGTCGCCGGGTCGCCAGGTTCGCAAAATCAACGTTTTCCCCCGCAGAACACCGGCATCAATATACTCCGACCAAGGGTTACCGGTAAATCGATTAACCATTTCCACCGGCCGCCAATTGAAACGGTAATCACCGATCTCAATCGTGGCCCCGGGACTGATTTCTATCACCAGTTTTCCCGGTCGGTCGCCAAGACGGAGAATCACATTCGCACGGTCTTTCAGGATTATCCACCCGTTGGGTAATTCGGCAAATTGCCCGGTATCGGCATGATTCAGAAAATACTCCAACGATTCATACCAGTGCCGGCGCCAGGGTTGACCGGTGTCGCCGCAGAGCGACCGGATCAACGCTGTTCGCAGCGCGACCGGCAAACCGTCCAGGGCGGTTCCATCCAACCGGATCGAACGTTCATCCCGATCGCGCACGACTGCCGGAAGCGACTGTTGCACCAGGTACTGCACCAGCTCATCCTGCTGCCAGGCATATCGGGCCACCATTTGCAGTGCCTTCAGCAGATGCGGGGTTCGCTTCAGCCAGGTCGACAGAATCTCGTTACGGATAAAATTCCGCGGTATCGCCGTATCGAGGTTGGTCTCGTCCTCCGTCCACTGTAACTGACGGTCCCGGACGTAATGCCGCAATTCGTCCCGGCTGAAGTCGAGCAACGGCCGGATGATATTGCCGCGGACGGCGGGAATCCCGCGCAAGCCGGCGATGCCGCAACCGTCGGCCAGGTGCATCAGAATCGTTTCCGCCTGATCGTTGAGCTGGTGGGCGGTGACGATCCAGTCCGCGGCAATTTCTTCGGCCAGATGTCGCAATGCCAAGTAACGACGATCACGGGCCCAGATTTCCCGGCTGTCACCCGGTTGGCGGTCATCCGGATTCAGGTCGATAACCCGGCACTCGACCGTCTGCCGCCGGCAATATTGCTGTACCAGCTCGGCGTCGCGATCCGCCGCCGGGCGCAGGTGATGATTAACGTGGGCGGCAACCAGCTTGAATTGCCAGGCGTCCCGCAGGTTCGCGAACAAATCCAATAGAGCGATCGAATCCAGTCCACCGGATACGGCCAGCAACATCCGTGTACCCGGTTGAATTAGTCCGTCAGCCTGCAAATGCTGATCAAGTTGGACTAACAAAGAATCAGGTTTGTCTGTTGGGTCGGTAGTAATCATAGGGCAATGTTACAAAAGAAGAACTGCTTCGGCAAACACCGTCAGGCAACAATTCAGTGCCGGTCGATCCGCTGGCGCAACTGCCTGATGAACGGATTGCCAGCCATCTCCGCCGCCCGCGATGTGTCCGGTCCGTGGCCGGAATGAACGATATCATTCTCATCCAGGGATTGCAGTAAATAGACCAGGGATGCTTCCAGTTGCTCCCAGCTCCCGCCGGGAAGATCGGTCCGGCCGATGGAGCCGTAAAACAGTGTATCACCAACAAATACATGCCGGTTGATTTTCAGACAGAGACCGCCGGGGGTGTGCCCGGGAGTCTCCAGGCAGTTGAGCGTAAACGAGCCGATTTTCAATTCCGGGGCGCCATCCAGCCAGTGGTCGACCCGAGGCGTTGCGCCCACCGCCACCCCGAACAATCGGCCGGTGTATTCGTAACTATCAAGCACCGGTTTCTCAGCCCGGTGGAGGTAGAATGGTATCCGGAAATGGTCCTTTAATTCGGCCACCGCCCCGATATGATCGAGGTGAGCGTGGGTATTTATAATCGCCAGCGGTCGGATTGCCAGACTTTCCGCGGCCCGGATCAGGCGTGCCGCTTCGTCACCCGGATCAATGAATAGCGCTTCCCGGTCGGTCGATTCGACCAGGTAGGTATTTTCCTGGAACGGTCCGACCGCGAATGAATGTACCCGAAAACTCATATCTCCTGGAAAAAGAGTTCCGCAAGACACTGGATTTTATCTTCGTAGGAATGGGGGAACATCAGCCACTCGGCGGCGGAAATGCTGCTGAGCAGCGAGTTGCCGTCCTGGGGCGTAAAACAGAAACCGGTGATTTCGTGATCCTGACGCACATTCAGGGTCTGTTCGACGATTACAGTCTGGTTCAGAATCCGGCCGAAATGCCCCTGATCGCGTCCGAAGGAAAACACCGTGCTGGTCATATCCTTGGTGGTCATGGCGACCAGCGGATTATTGCGCAAGCGCTCCTTGACATCATTCAGCGACACCGGTTCCTTTACTTTAAGATTGAACCACAAAACGTGCATGTACTGGCTGTTGATCTTCATCGCCGATGAGAAAATGTTCAAATCCAGGTTCATCGTTTTGAATAAATCGGCGGCGTCCTCGGCGTGGTGCGAACCATACATATCCGAGCGGTGGCTGCCGACCTGCGGGGCCGGAATATAACCTTCGATCTGGCTTAGATCGTTGGCCCGGCGGATGCAGACAAAGCGTGCTTCCGACAGGTTGTCCGGGTCGATATTATCATGGAGAGCCAGTGTTTTGGTAATGCAGGCCAGATTATGGGTATTGCAGGAAACGATCTGGATAAAATTATCCTTGCCGGAAACCAGCGCGGTGTCGTTGATACCGCGGGCATATTTCTTGCCGAAGCCATCTTCGCTGCCCTGGGCCAGGAAGCCTTTTATATTGTCTTCATATTTGTGATAATATTCATCTTTATGGAAATTACCCACCCCTTTGGGCGTACAATCGATGATCACCGTCGCCCGCTTGATCGCCTCTTCGGTTTCCAGATCGGGGTCCATACCCAGTTTGCGGAAATCATTATATCGAGGTTCATTGACGGTCAGACGCGCCCCGCGCCGGATCAGGCTGTTGATCTTCGGCCGATCGCTTTTCAACGGCGTATTTTTATGAAAGCTGATTTCATCGATGCCCAGCTTGTTGCGATAGTCGCACAGCAGACCGATCAGCGGTTCGCCAATCGTGCCGGTGCCTACGACATGGACGATTTTTCGTTGCATTGATTACCTCCCCTGCTCTTCCCGGGCGCGCCGGACCAGCTTGCGTTCTTTCCGGAACATCAGCAGAAACCAGCCGATAACACCACCCAGAACGATGCTGTAGGTCGCCAGAAAATGATTGAAAAATTTTAATTCCATGGAAATCTTACCTGGTTTTGGTGTTTAGCCCATGGATGCGGACCCGCAGCCAGAGCATGAAAAAATACATGACGGTGAAAGTGAACAAGGAAAAGAAAAACGTTCCCAGAATATTGATCGGCTGGCCGGCCATTTCCACCTGGGGGTGGGATTGCACATCCGGCGACCACAATTTGACCGAAATAAAAATGATCGGGACATCGATGAAGGCGATGATACCCAGAATGGCGGCGTAACGGGCCACCCGTTCCGGTGCTCCGCCGAATTCCCGCAGCATGAAATATCCCACATAGATCATGAACAGGATCATGGTAGTGGTCAGGCGCGGTTCCCAGTTCCAGGCGGTACCCCAGACGGCGCTGGCCCAGATCGGTCCGGTAATCAGGACGATAATCGTGAAGAATGTCCCGATTTCGGCCGCCGCCAGACCGACCCGGTCCCAGAAAAAATCCTTTTTACGGAGAAACATGACGCCCGCGATCAATACGATGAAATACGACAGGAATCCCACCCAGGCGCTGGGCACATGATAATAGAATATTTTTTGAGCCCATTGCTGTACCGGGTGCATGGGACTGTTGATCAATATATTAAGCAGATTGGCCAGCATTAGCAGGGCCAGGACGGGAAAGCCATAGCGGGCCCGGGGATTTTTAAAAATTGTATCCATTATTCTTCCGTCAAATGTTCGAAAAGCAGGTAGCCGGCCAGACCGAAAACGCCGGCAAAGGTGATCATCAACTGCAGCCAAGTGCGCCACTCGGAAAACGGCAGATTATCAATCACCGCCGCGGTGGTTTTGACCGCTGCTATTATCTGTGGCGCGACCAGAGGAAACAACAGAATCGGCAACAGCACTTCACTCATTTTAGCCCGCATCGCCAAGCCCGAAACTAAACTGCCGATAGTCATAATGCCAACATTTCCCAGCAGAATCAATCCCACCAGCAGCAGCCGGTTGTGCTCGATCGTCACCTGCAGAAACAGGATGAACGGCAGCGTAATCAGCAATTCGGCGATCAGCAGGAAGATGATGCCGCTGACGCACTTGGACAGAAATATCAGGCCACGGTCGATCGGGGCCGACAGAATCGCGCTGAAGGTGTCGAATTCTTTTTCGTGGGTAAAGACCCGGTGCAGCCCCAGAACCGCAACGAACAGTACCATCACCCAGTACAGGCCGGGAGCGATCGTTTGGAACAGGGCCGACGACAAGTTGAAAGCAAAAGCGAAAATCAGAATGACCGCCAGTCCGAAGGCAAGCATCGTGGCGCTGATTTCCTTCGAACGCAGCTCAATCAGCAGGTCTTTTTTCAGCAGGCGCCAGAACATCTCAGCCGACCATTTCCCGGAATAAGGCGGTTCCCTGATCGCGGGAATCAGGATTGATCGGGATATCGACGCCAATACTACCGGCTTCCAGAATCACCAGTCGCGTGCAATAATTCCAGATCCACTCAAAATCATGGACCACCAGCAGCATTGTTTTCCCGCGGGTCTTCCATTCCTGCAGGACCGCCTCGGTCAGTGCTTTTCCCTGGGCATCGAGACCGGCAAACGGTTCGTCGAACAGGAGCAGATCCCAGTCAATCAGCAGGGCCAGGGCCAGCTTGATGCGTTGCAGCATCCCCTGGGAATAAATTTTGATTGGGTCATAGGCTTGAGCGGTCAATCCCACCCTTTGTAAAACTTGCAGTATATCAGGCCGGCCGGCCGGATATCCGTATAATCCGGTCATAATCGAAAGATTTTCCACGGCCGTCAGCGCCGGGTACAGGCCGGGGGCGTGACCAAGATACAGCAGTCCGGTGCGCGTTTCCGGGTTGCTCTGCAAAATCGATCGGCCGTGAAATTCGATCCCGCCTCGCGTCGGAGCGGAAACCCGGGCCAGTACCCGCAAAAATGTCGATTTACCGACGCCGTTGCGGCCCATCAGGGCCATAATTTCGCCCCGGTCGACGCTTAGATTCAGATCGGTCAGGATCGGCCGATGATAGAAGGTCTTGCTTAAGTTGGTAACGGAAAGCACGGAATTCGACAAAATCAATCTTCCTGGCTAACGCCCGATCTGTTGCGCCTGGTCAATAATCCGGGAAGCTTCCAGTTTCAACTGGTTGCGACTGGTCAGGTAATCTTCCGCGGACAACAGGCCCAGTTCAAATTCCTGATCGGCCACCTTGATCTGCTGGTAGACCATCAGTTTTTCCATTTCCAGCGCCTCTGTGCGCAGTTTTGGATCGACCGCCTGCCGGATCGGGGCCTGCAACAGTGGCCGGGCGACAATAACAACGCTGGCGATGAATACGGCGATTATTAGAAACGCTTCCATTTACTGTTTCCTCCGGGCCGGCCACAGGGCGATTAAAGTTCCGAGTACGAAAATGTAACCGCCGATCCAGACCCAGGTGACCAGGGGATTGATCATTATTTTCAGCGAAGCGGCATTACGCTCGGTGTCGATACCGGTAAACACGGAATAGATATCCTGGCGCAAGGTCGTATAAATATCCAGTTCACTGTGGGGCTGGCGTTTGCGCTGGTCGGGATCGCGGTGGAAATAAATTCGTTTTTCCGGGAATAGGCGGGTGACTTTGCCGCCGTCGATTTCGTTGACGCTGATATCGGCGATCCAGGCAAAATGATTAGACCGTTCCGCTGTTGTGATCCGATTCAGAATGAAGTCGTAGCCGCCCAAATGGAACGAATCGCCTTCCTTGACAACGTTTTCGGTCTCCTTATCGAAAGCGGTGCCGGTAAAACCGACAAACATCAGAACGACACCGAAGTGCACGATATAACCGCCGTAACGGTTACGGTTTTTGTTAATCAGCTGCCGGAATGCCTGCAGGATCGTCTCACCGTGTTTTCTCCGGCGGACCGCGATGCCCCGGTAAAATTCCAGTATGATCGTCGCGGCAACAAAGGCCGTCAAATCGAAGGCGATCATGGTATAGCCCCTGATTCCCGCCAGCAACAGGGCGATCATGACGACCAGGCCGGCGCCCACCGGAATCGTGAATAGTTTGGTCAGACTGGCGCGGGACGTGCGACGCCAGGCCAATAACGGACCGATGCCGGTCAGGAGCAACAGCGCCAGGCCGATCGGAATGTTGACCTGGTTGAAAAACGGCGGCCCGACGGTAATCTTAGTCCCCCGCACCGCTTCCGACAACACCGGAAACATGGTGCCCCAGAAGACGGCGAAACACATGACAATGAAAACCACATTATTGAATAGAAATCCGCTTTCGCGGGAAGCGAATGACTCGATCCGGTTGGCCGTCCGCAGCAAGGGCAGACGTTTGGCCAGGATCAGGAATGAAACCAGCAGGATCAGCCCCACGAAGATTAGGAACAGCGGACCCAGCGAAGAGGCGGTAAATGAATGCACCGACGACATAATGCCGCTGCGCGTCAGGAATGTGCCAAAAATGCTGAGGGCGAAGGTCACGATGATCAGGATCATGTTCCAGACCCGCAGCATGTCCCGCTTTTCCTGGATTATGATCGAATGAATGAAAGCCGTGGCCGTCAACCAGGGCATGAAGGAAGCGTTTTCCACCGGGTCCCAGGCCCAGTAACCGCCCCAGCCCAGTTCCTGGTAAGCCCACCAGGCGCCGAGGATGATTCCGATGCTCAATGCCAGCCAGGTGACCAGCGTCCAGCGCCGAACCAGGCGAATCCAGGCGGCCGAGGTGTCGCCGACGATCAAGGCCGCCATGGCGAAGGCAAATGGAATCGTAAAACCCACGAATCCCAGGTAGAGGGTCGGCGGATGAATCGCCATGGTGACGTTCTGTAGCAACGGATTGAGTCCGTTGCCTTCCCGCACGATAATCCCGGCCTCCACCGGCTCGAACGGATTGGTCACGAAATTGGTCATTGTCAGAAAGAAAAATTGCGTCACCGCCAGAATCAGGATCACCCAGGGCATCAGGTTCTGATTACGGTGCCGGTTCTGCAGGATCACAACGAGACTGTAGATCGACAGTACAAATACCCAGAACAGCAGCGAGCCGGCCTGTCCGGCCCAGAGAGCGGATATCTTGTACAGCAGCGGCGTCGCCGTGCTGGTGTAATGGGCCACATAGGCCACATTGAAATTGCTATGCAGCAGTTCCAGCAGCAGTACCAGGGTGGACAGAATGACCAGCGCCGATACAATCAACGCCGCCCGCTGACCGCTGCGGAAAAGCCGGTAATCACCGGTCCGTAAATAGGCAATCAGCAATAATATCGTTAATAACGCGAAACCGAGTGCCAGATTCTGGGCAACAGCACCGAGCGTGGGCATGGAAGGGATCATATTTCGCTCATTTCATAGGATTTTTCGTCGCGCAGATCGCCTTCGTAGCGGGAGGCGCATTTTGTCATCAGGTTGTCGGCATAGAATTCATTATTGCGATATTCACCCTCGACGATCACTTCACAGCCATCTTCAAACAGGTCCGGGCGGGTCTTGCTGTAATGCACTTTTATGACATCATCACCCTGCTCCAGCACAAATTCCACATCCAGCAGGTTGTCTTCGTCAATCACAATTGTGCCCGGTTTGACGATACCGCCCAGCCGGAAGCGTTCCTGGTTGAATTTTCCGGTCTGCAGTTCGGCGACCGAGAGAAATGGTACTTCCATACCCTGCGTACCGGTCGTAATCCACATCAGAAACAGTGCTACAACCACCACTACGGCAACGGCAATCTTGGATCGGTTTTTCATGTATTATCCCAGAATCTAGAATACGGTTGTTTCCTGCCACTCTCCAAACTCTGCTTTCATGGCACCGACAATTTCCCCCAAGGTTGCATAGGCCTTGGCAGCATCGATAATGGGAGGCATTATGTTCTGTCTTCCGGCACAGGCGCTGGTAACGGCTGCCAGTGCCGCGTTCACTCGTTCGTTAGTGCGCGTCTCATGCAAATTATTAATGGCGTCGACCTGCTGGTCTTCCGTTTCCCGGCCGATTTCCAGCAGTTGAATATCGATTTCCTCATTTTCCTTGACGAATTCGTTCACCCCGACCACGATCCGACGCTTGCTGTCAATCTTGCGTTGATATTCGGACGCCGCCCGGGCGATTTCACGTTGAAAATAACCCTGTTCGATCGCCGGAATCACGCCGCCGATTTTTTCGATCTCGGCGAAATACTGTTCCGCCTGCGCTTCCATGCGGTCAGTCAGATTCTCGATAAACCACGACCCGCCCAGCGGATCGACAACATTGGCGACACCGGTCTCGTAGGCAATCAACTGTTGGGTGCGTAGAGCGATTTCCGCCGCCTTGGCCGTGGGCAGGGCCAGCGTTTCGTCCATTGAATTCGTATGCAGCGATTGAGTTCCCCCCAAAACCGCCGCCAGCGCCTGAAACCCGGTCCGGGCAATATTGATCTCCGGTTGCTGTGCCGTCAGCGTACAACCGGCGGTCTGGGTATGGAACCGCAGCTTCCAGGAACGGGGATCCTTGGCACCATATTTCTCCTTCATCCGACGGGCCCAGATGCGCCGAGCGGCCCGGAACTTAGCAATCTCCTCGAAAAAATCAAGATGCGAATTGAAAAAGTATGACAGGCGCGGCGCGAATGAATCCACGTCCAGCCCGGCCTTAACCCCGTATTCGACATAGGTAAAGCCGTCCGCCAGGGTAAAGGCCAGTTCTTGGACGGCGGTGGAGCCGGCTTCCCGGATATGGTAACCGCTGATCGAGATTGTGTTGTACTGCGGTAGGTTATCGGTGCAGAAGGCAATCATATCGGTGATCACCCTCATCGACGGCTCAGGCGGGAAAATCCATTCCTTCTGGGCGATGAATTCCTTCAGGATATCGTTCTGCAGAGTACCCCGCAGGGCCGCCAGTGGTACGCCCTGATTTTCAGCCGCCGCGATATAAAAAGCCAGCAGGATCACTGCCGGACCGTTGATCGTCTGGGAAACCGAAATTTTACCCAGGTCGATCCCCTCGAAGAGGATTTCCATATCCCGCAGCGAGGCAACATTGACGCCACACCTCCCCACTTCACCGGCGGAATACGGGTGGTCGGGATCGTAACCCATCAGGGTCGGCATATCATAGGCCACGGACAGGCCGGTCTGACCCGATTTCAGCAGGTAATGATAACGGCGGTTGGTTTCCCGCGGGGTGGCGAAACCGGCGAACTGGCGCATTGTCCATAACCGGCCGCGGTACATGTTGGGATGCACGCCCCGGGTATAGGGATACTGACCCGGGAAACCCAGCTCACTGACGTACTCGTCCGACGGCTGCTCCGGCAGGTACAGCGAATCCACCGGCTCGCCGCTGACCGTATCAAAATTATAATCCCGGAGACCGGCAGCAGCAATTTCCTCCTGCCATTTCCGGAAAGCCAAATCAAATATTTTCTGTTTATTTGCCACTTGATGCTCTCATAACAATTACTATTCGACAGTTACACACCCGCTAAATTAATCACCAGCGATCGGAATGCGTCGGCCGGATTTGCACCGGCACACGCTGATCCAGCAAGGCGCGTCCGGTCAAGATAATCCGCCCGGTAATGATCGACGGTGGCAGCTTTTCTTCCATTCTTGTCCGAATACGATTGATCCTTCCACGGCCAGCCAGACCGTCATCAGGATGATTATCAAAGACACGACGATCAGTGACCAGGTTCGCGGTTCCATCGTCAGGAATTCGGTCAGTTTCAGCAGCATGGCGTACATCGTCACAGTGAACATGAACAGCAACGGCAGCAGCGTCAGGTAGAAATTCTTGCCGTTTTTCAGTAAATAAATCGTCATGCCGATAAAGCCGATGGCCGCCAGGTTCTGGTTGGTGGTGCCGAACAACTGCCAGAGGATCAGGCCGGCGGGTCGGCCGTCGATCTTCATGAACGCGAAATAGGCGATGGCCAGCACGGCGATCAGGGCGGCCAGATAACGGTTTTGCAGCAACGGCAGTCGGAAAGTGCGCCCCAGTTCTTCCACGTTGTAGCGCAACAGCCGGGTTGCCGAATCCAGGGTCGTCAGCGCGAAGGAAACCACCATCACCGCGATAAAAGTGGACCCGAATTTCACTGGTATCCCGACGTGCGACAAGATGTTGCCGGAACCGGTGATAAAGGCATCCAGTTGCGGTTTCAGGCCGTTCATTCCCTGCCAACTGCCGTAACGTGCCTGCCATTCCTGGGCGCCCCCCAGAGCAGCCGTGGTCGCCAGAATCACCAGCACCGCCAACAGGCCTTCGACCAGCATGCCGCCGTAGCCGATCAACTGGGCGTCCTTTTCCGTGTTCAGTTGCCGGGCGGTGGTGCCGGTGGAAACCAGATTGTGGAAACCGCTGATGGCGCCGCAGGCAATCGTAATAAATAAAAACGGCATGATAGGCGGCAGGTCACCGGCGGTGGTATTAATCGCTGGCGCCGTCACCGGCGACCGGAAGAAAAAGATACCCAGAATCAACAGCGTCAGCCCGATGTACAGCTGGAATGAATTCAGATAATCGCGGGGCTGCAGCAGTAACCACACCGGCAAAACCGAGGCGGTGAAGGCGTAGGCGATCAGAATCCACATCCAGGCGCCCGAACTGACGCCGGTGACCGGGTGGCCGATGCCATAAAATATCATCGCGAACATCAGGATCAGGCCGACCAGCGAAACCGGTCCCAGGGCCAGCCGGTATTTATAGATCGCCAGGCCGATAAATACGGCGATTACAATCAGCGACAGGGTCGGTATGATCCCCTGGGGATACATAGCGAAGACCTGGGTGATGACCAGGACGAACACGCCCATCGCCAATGCCAGCAGAAAGAAAATTATCAGTTGAAACAGGATTTTGGCCCGCGGTCCTACCAGATTTTCGGTGATTTCGCCGATCGAGCGACCATCATGGCGCAACGACAGGGCCAGGGCCGAAAAATCATGGACGGCGCCGATGAAAATCGATCCGAAAACCACCCACAGCAGAGCCGGTAGCCAGCCCCAGATTACGGCAATCGCCGGACCCAGGATTGGTCCCAGGCCGGCGATCGAGGCGAAATGATGGCCGAACAGCACATAGCGGTTGGCCGGCACGAAATCCACACCATCTTCGAAGCGGTGGGCCGGCGTGGGCCGACGCGGGTCCAATTCATATATTTTTACCCGCAAATATTTACCGTAAATAAAATAAGCGCTGATAAATCCTAAACCGGATAAAAGTAAGAGAACGGCTGAATTCATCTTATCTCCTCATGCAGGTCTAACCGAAAACGACACCGCCGGCGGAACCGGCGGTATTTAACTGATACTTTTTATCGAATTAACGATTCCGTAGCGGTCGAGCCCGATCAGTTTCAGCAGCTCCGTGCGGGAACCGTGAGTAATGAACTGATCCGGAATACCAAGACGTAAAATTTTACCGGCAAAATTATTTTCCGTTAACCAATTGGTGACTCCGTCGCCGAAACCACCATTCGAGGTCCCCTCTTCGATCGTGACAATTTTTTTAAAGCGTTTGGCGGCCGCTTCCAGGTATTTCCGGTCCAGCGGCTTGACAAAGCGGCAGTTGACGACTTCGCAATCGATCTGGTTTTTCGCCAGATCGGTGGCCGCTGCAAGGGCCGTATGGACCAGAGGTCCAGTTGCCAGCACCAGCACATCCCGACCGGATTTTTCCACCGACCAACTGCCTACCGCCAACAGCTCGACTTGACCGTCGCGATTATATTCGAGTGCATTGGCTTTGGGATAGCGTATCGCAAACGGGCCGGCGCTGTAATTCAGGGCGGTGTACAGCAGGTGCCGAAATTCATTGCCGTCGCGCGGCGTGGCGATCACCATTCCGGGAATCGTACGCAGGAAGGCCAGGTCGAAGCTGCCGTGGTGCGTCGGACCATCCTCGCCGGCCAGACCGGCGCGGTCCAGACAGAAAATTACCGGTAACTGCTGGATCGCCACATCATGGATGATATGATCGTAGGCCCGCTGTAAGAATGTGGAATAGATCGCCACGATCGGCCTAATCTTTTCGGTGGCCAATCCGGCGGCAAAAGTGACGGCATGTCCTTCGGCGATACCGACATCAAAATAGCGTTCGGGAAATTCGGCGGCATAGGGGGCCAGACCGGTGCCTTCGCGCATGGCGGCGGTTATGCAGACCGTATCCTGGCGGTTATGGGCAATTTCGCGCACCAGTTCGCCGAACACGACCTGAAACGACGGAACCGTGCTCACTTCCGGGGCATGACCGTTATTGGCGGCCACGCCGTGGTATTTGACCGGATCGCTTTCCGCGGCGCCAAGGCCCTTACCCTTTTTCGTATTGATATGCAGCATGACCGGAGTTTTGATATCCTTGATATTCTGCAGCGTGGCGATCAGTTCATCCAAATCGTGGCCGTCGATCGGCCCGAAATAGCGGAAGCCCAGCTCATCGAACAAAATTCCCGGCACCAGCAGATTTTTCAGACTCTCCTCGATTTTCTTGAGCCCCATGCGGATGGCGTATTTGCCAATCGGCAGCGAACCGGTCAGCTCCCAGACTTCGTCGCGAATCCGGTTGTAGAGCGGATTGGTCTGGATCCGGTTGAGGTAAGTCCGCAGCGCACCGACATTGGGACTGATAGACATTTTATTGTCGTTCAGCACCACTAGCAACTGCTTGCGCATACTGCCGGCGTTATTAATCCCTTCATATGCAAGGCCGCCGGTCATGGCGCCATCGCCGATAATGGCGGCCACCCGAAAATTAGCGCCGTTCTGATCGCGGCCGACGGCGATACCGAGGGCGGCTGAAATCGACGTGGAAGCATGTCCGGCGCCGAAAACATCGTAAATACTTTCGGAACGTTTCAGAAATCCGCTCAGTCCGCCGAACTGGCGCACGGTGGAAAACTGCTCGCGGCGGCCGGTCAGAATTTTATGGGCATAAGCCTGGTGCCCGACGTCCCAGATGATTTTATCCTTCGGCAGATCATAGACATAATGAATCGCCACCGTCAATTCGATCGCGCCCAGGGTCGGCGCCAGATGGCCGCCGGTCTCGTTGACGACGGTGATGATATAATCGCGTAATTCCTGGCAGAGCACTTTAAGTTCAGGAATCGACAGCGTTTTCAAATCGGCCGGCTGGTTAATCCGCGTCAGATACTGGTATTCCATTGTCATTCGCTTCCGCTGTGAACCGGACTATCCGGCAAAAAGGCCATTCGGTGAAATAAAGAGATATCATTCAGCTCGGGATGAAATGTCAACCCCAGATGCCGTCCCTGCCGGACGGCCACCGGTTGTCCGGCGAAACTGGCGAGGACCGTCACCGTAGGTCCCACCGCCAGAATCTGCGGCGCCCGGATGAAGGTGGCAGGGATTTTCTCGAATCCATTGCCAGTGACTACTTCCAGACTGTCAACAAACGAATGGACCTGCCGCCCGAAAGCATTCCGGGCGACGGAGACATCCAGAATATCCAACGCTTTGACGCGGGGATCGACCCCCGCTCGCCCCATCATGATCAGTCCGGCGCAGGTCCCCAGAATCGGATAACTGGCTGCGAATTCCCGTAGCGGCGCATGGAAGCCCATCGCCTCAAACAGCTTGGTCATGGTGGTCGATTCCCCCCCGGGTATGACCAGCCCCTGGATTTGATCCAGTTCCGCGGGGTAGCGCACCACCCGGGGATTAAGACCCAGCCGTTCGACCAGATCACGATGTTTGGCGAAATCTCCCTGGAGACCCAGGATACCGATTTCCACTACCAGCCGCGCTCCTGCAATCGCTGTTCCGGTGGAATTTCGGCGATATCCAGTCCCTTCATGGCCTTTTTCAAACCGGTGGATATTTCCGCCAGTTTTTTAGGATCGTCGTAATAAGCGACCGCTTCGACAATCGCCTTGGCCCGGTGGGCCGGATCTTCGCTCATAAAGATACCGGACCCGACGAAAACCGTCTCGGCGCCTAATTGCATCATCAGTGAGGCGTCGGCCGGGGTGGCGACGCCGCCGGCGGCAAAATTCGGCACCGGCAGTTTGCCCGTCTGGGCGACCTGCTGCACCAAGTGGAAGGGTGCACCCAGCTCCTTGGCGCGGGCCATCAATTCTTCAATTCCCATGACGGTTAGGGCCTTGATTTCGCTTTGTACCTGGCGCATGTGGCGTACGGCTTCGACGATATTGCCACTGCCGGCCTCACCTTTGGTACGGATCATCGCCGCCCCTTCGCCGATCCGCCGGAGCGCTTCACCTAAATTCCGGCAACCGCAAACGAAGGGCACTGTAAAATCATGTTTCCAGATGTGATTGCTTTCGTCGGCCGGGGTCAGGACTTCGCTCTCGTCGATGAAGTCCACTTCCAGCGCTTCCAATATCTGGGCCTCGGCGAAGTGTCCGATCCGGCATTTGGCCATCACCGGGATCGACACCAGATCCTGAATACCCCTGATCATCAGCGGATCGCTCATGCGGGCGATGCCGCCGTCTTTGCGGATTTCCGCCGGAATCCGTTCCAGCGCCATCACGGCGACGGCGCCGGCATCTTCGGCGATTTTGGCCTGTTCCGGGGTGGTCACATCCATGATTACGCCGCCTTTTAGCATCTCGGCCAGACCGACTTTTACTTCAAAAGATCCTTTATCCATAATTGATTTCCTGATTTTGCTCACTGGCAATTTTTTCAATTTCCCGGGTGACCTCCGCAATGATGGAATCCGGTGTCGAAGCGCCGGCGGAGATACCCACTGTTTCAATGTTTTTAAACCATTCCCGGTTCAGATCGGCGGCACCGGTCACCTGATAGGAATGCCGGTTGCGTTCCAGCGCCAGTTGTGTCAGCCGTTTGGAATTGGCACTGGTGAAGCTGCCGATAATGACCACCACTTCACAGGTGGCAGCCAATTCCTTGATCTGCTCCTGATTGCGGGTAGTGGGAAAACAAATCGTATTGATAAACCGCAGATCGTGGACCTTGTTCATCAAAATATTAATGATTTCCTGCACATTCTCGATCGTTTGGGTCGATTGACTGACGACTCCGGCCCGCTTGATTTTGCCGATGGCGCCGGCTTCCGCGGGCGTGGCGAAGACCGTTGCTTCCGGGACCTGGCTGGCAATCCCGATCACTTCATCATGGCCGTGATCGCCGATTATGAAAATGCGGTAGCCATCCTGCGCCAGTTGGCGGACCTCCTCGTGAATATCCCGGACCAGCGGACAAGTGGCATCGATAATTTTCATTCCACGGGCCTGAGCATTTGCCAATACCGAAGTGGCGGTGCCATGTGCCCGAAAAAGCACCGGTTTGTCCTTGGGCACGTCATCCACTGTGGTAACTACTTTCGCGCCAGCCTGGGCCAAATCGTTGACTACATTCTCATTATGAACGATATCGCCCAGCATGAATACTTCGCCATATTCCCCGGCGGCCTTGAAAGCGGTACTAACCGCTTCCCGCACACCGAAGCAGTAACCAGCATCTTTGGCAACGATGATTTTCATTCCCGGCCGTCCTGCTGGTTAATGGTCGCAATTGTGGCTGACACGACCTGGGGTACGACCGTCGCCAGCTGGCCATTGATTACAGCCCCGGCGGCAAAGGGATGCCCGCCGCCGCCCATCCGGGTAGCGACACCATGAATTTGATATTTGCCCTTGGACCTGAAATTGATACGGCAGGTATCGGATCCGTTCTGAAACATCATCAGGGCTACTTCCACCCCTTTTATCGAACGGATGAAATCGGTAAAACCGTCCACGTCCGACGGACTGGCTGCCGCCTCGGCCAACATCCGGTGATCGATGCTGAACCAGGCCAGTTGCCCGTTGCACTCGAATTTCAGGCTGTTGAGGATCGATCCTAATAATTTCATCTTGCCGACTGAGCGGGATTCATAAACAAGCTGGTAAATTTTATGCGGCTGAACGCCCGCCCTAATGCATTCGACGGCGATTTCATGACTGCGGATATTGGTGTTGCTGTAACGGAACGAACCGGTATCGGTCATTACCGCGGTATATAGTCCCTCGGCAATTGCGAATGGTAACCGGTCACCGACCACCGGTTTGAAAAAATCGAATAAAATCTCGCCGGTGGCGGCGGTCTGCAGATCGACCAGATTGTAGGTGAACAGATTTTCATTTACATGCAAATGGTGATCGATATTGACGGTCGGGATCGAGTGCTCCCGGATCGCATTGCCGAGGACCCGCAAACGGTTGAAATCACCTACGTCGAAAACCACAACCAAGTCGGCTCGGCTTACCCAGGAAACATCCGAAACAGGATTGTATTGCCGGATCGCATCGGCATGAACAAGAAATTCGAATTCGGTCGGTAATTCCGACGGACAGAGAATCCGGCATTCCTTCTTTATACTAAGTAAATAATCGTACATGGCACTGAGACATCCCAGGCCGTCACCATCGGGATTTTCGTGCGTGGTCAGTAAAATACGACCGGCGCCACCGATCAATTCATGTACTTTATTCAAATCGATCATCTTGCTCTGCCCAAAAGGATTAAATATACCCCATTTCCGGTTAATTTTCTAAGACTGTCAGTCGGATTTACCCGATCATCGCCATCATGGCCTGATTAGTAATTCAATCGGTCTGCGGATGTTCCCAAAGAATTTCGCCGCCACCGGATTGGTGCTGGCTGTAGCGCGCCAGCACAAACAGATAATCCGACAGCCGGTTAATATATTGCAGGACATCGCCGGCCACCGTTTCCCGGCCGGACAGCGCCACCAGTTCGCATTCCGCTCGGCGACATACCGTACGGGCGACTTGCAGGCGGGCCGCAAATTCCGATCCGCCTGGCAACAGGAATTCCTTCAAAGGTGGCAATTGGGCATTCATTTCCTCCAGCCGCTGTTCCAGAAACCGCACCCTGTCGGCGGATAATAATTGCGGCGCCTGTTCGACCAGGGCCAGCTCGCCGCCGATATTTAAAAGATCATTCTGAATTCCGGTCAGATCAGTGTTGGTATCAGCAGCATTCGACGCCGCCAGTGCCAGACCGATCTGGGCATTCAATTCGTCCAGGGCGCCCAGGCAGCGGATGCGCGGATGATCCTTGCCGACCTCTTGGCCGTTCCCCAGCCGGGTGGTGCCCCTGTCGCCTGTTTTGGTAGTGACCCGGCTGATCCGCATTAAAAGAAAACCAGACTGATAATTATGAACAACGGAATCAGAATCGGCAGCGAATACTTGAAGATGTACCCGAAGAAACTGGGCATGACAATACCGGATTCCTCGGAAATTGATTTCACCATAAAATTGGGCGCATTACCGATGTAGGTGTTGGCCCCCATGAACACGGCCCCGGCCGAGATCGCCAGCAGCGTTTCACGATGAGCGCTCATCAGAGCGTGTGCATCACCGCCGGCAGTATTGAAAAATACCAGATAGGTCGGCGCGTTGTCCAGAAAACTGGATAGAACACCGGTGGACCAAAAATACATGTAATTAACCGGATTGCCCTGACTGTCGGAAACGGAATTGATCACTGCGCTCAGCGCACCGGCGGTCCCGGCCTTCAGGATCGCGATAGCGGGAATAATCGTAATGAAGATTCCGGCGAACAACTTGGCAACCTCCAGGATCGGGAACCAGGAATACTCATTGGCAACGCGGACTTCCCGGGCAGTGATTTTCCAACTGGCGACGGTGATCGACAACAGCAGGATATCTCGGGTCAAATTCTGGAGTTCGACCGGCACATGGTAGACTGAAAAAGAAACGTCGGGATGCCAGAACCCGCTCAGCAGGACCGCGCCGATTACACCCAGCAACAGCAGGAAATTGACTTTACCTTCCAGCCCCAGCCGTTCGGAACCGGAGTCAGCCAGCTCGACCGGTAATTTTTCCTGACGGTAAAAATAGGTGTCGATCAGCCAGAACAGCGCCAGCAGGATAAGCGCGGCAGTTACCATCGGTGCCAGCATGTTGGTGGTGGTCCAGAAGAAATCGACCCCTTTCAAAAAACCGAGAAACAGCGGTGGATCACCCAGCGGCGTCAGCGATCCGCCGATATTGGCAACCAGAAAAATGAAAAACACGATCACATGCACGTTTTGCCGGCGCCATTTGTTGGCCCGAATCAGCGGCCGGATCAACAGCATGGCCGCACCCGTGGTTCCCATCCAGCTGGCCAGGATCGTACCCAGCAGAATGATACCGGTGTTAACCAGCGGTGATCCCTGCAGTCGGCCGGTCATGCGAATTCCGCCGGAAACCGTAAATAGAGCCAGCAGCAGCACGATAAACGGGATGTACTCCAGCAATGATACATGCAGCAGCTCATAAACAGTGATCGACGGTCCCTGAAACCGCAGGAACGGAATAATCAGGATAATCGCCCAGAAAGCTGATACCTTGCCAAAATTATGGTGCCAGAAATGGGGTGCCACCAGAGGAAAAATAGCAATCGACAGAAGAATACCGATAAACGGAATCGCCCAGAATATCGAAAGCCGGGCACCATCCAGGTGCGGTGCGGCATGATGTTCCATCGACTGCTGTTCGACCGTTTCCGAATGGGCGTCGCCGGTGGTTTCAGCCATTATAGTAGTGGGGGCGATCACCAGCAGCAGAAGTACCAGCAAGCAAAATATTCGGTTCAGTTTCATTCGTATTCGCCTATGTCAAAATTAATATTTTTACCATGGATACAGGCGCTGAAAGTAACTAATTCCGACGATTCGAAGATAGCTAAAAACCGACTGTGCCGGCGATAAAATGCCGCTGTAATTCCTGGCCTGAATTTTACTTCATCGCCGGCTAACGCTCAATAATCACTGGAACAGTGCTCGCTATCAGACCTAAATTTCTATATGCAGATAGTAATTACTATTTTGATATTCGGGCTGGCGTTGGCCGGTCTGTCGTTGGGTTTGTTTTTCAGGCGCGAACCGATCCGCGGGCATTGCGGCGGCGGTCAGCGCATCACCGCCAAGGGTGAAATCATCACCTGTGCCACCTGCAGCGGCGACGCGGAAAAATGCGAAAATAAATAAATTTCTTCACCGCTAAGAACGCGGATTACATAGAGGATTGGTTAGAATATATCACATCAGGTTTTTCGAATAATCACCCCTATTCAGACCGATTGACTAAGCAATTACGAGGTATACTCTCTGCTCTCTGCTCTTCGCTATTTACTCCGGCCTATTCCTCCCGCACGCGCATACCGCTGCTTTTCACCGTCCGGAATCGATTTTCACCTTCACGGATAATCAACAGCGCTTCCACCCCTGCCAGAGATTCGATTAATGCCAGCCCCTGGTGCTCGCCCAATACCAGCAGGCTGG
Organism: Fidelibacterota bacterium; assembly: GCA_043822705.1. Classification (GTDB taxonomy): domain Bacteria; phylum Fidelibacterota; class Marinisomatia; order Marinisomatales; family TCS56; genus JBDRBK01. The sequence goes on along the minus strand of JBDRBK010000085.1, from coordinate 2,078 downwards.
TGGCATAGCCGTCCGCGTCCATGCAGCGCGGCGCCACCACGGTCGCCGAGGCGACGCTGGTCTCGACCGGGTACCCGGTGCGCGGGTCGATGATATGGGAATACAGTTTTCCCTCGTACAGAAAATAATTCCGGTAGTCGCCGGAAGTCGCCATGCCCATATCGGACAAATCGGCAATTGCTTGCAGTCTTTCGCCGGGGAAGGCGTCCAGATTGGGCGTGTCGATCCCGATCTGCCAGGGCGCACTATATAAATTCAGTCCGCGGCAGTACACCTCACCACCGATTTCCACCAGGTAATTAACGAATCCCCGGGCGGCCAGCCAGTCGGAGACGGCATCCACACCATAACCCTTGGCAATCGCGCTCAGATCGAGGTGGATATTCGGATTGAGTTTCACCAGCGACTGGTGCCGGATGCCGATCTTGCGGTAGCCGATCCGATCCAGAGTAGCGACGATTTCCTCCTGTCTCGGTGGATCGGTCTTGCCCCGTTTCGCCCCTGCCCCGAAGCCCCACAGGTCGATCAGTGGTCCGACAGTGATATCGAAAGCGCCGTCCGTTAGTTTGGCGATCGCCAGGGACTGATCGATCACTCGGTCAAATTCATCAGAAATCGGGAATAACTCGTCGGTTGTCAGGCGATTGAAGCGGGAGATTTCACTGTTGGGATCCCAGGTCGACATCTGACTATTGACAGTTGCCAGCAGACTGTCAACGCCACGCTGAATGACTCCGGCATCCGGCGCCGGTCCGCGATACACCAGTTTGATGGAATAAGTCGTTCCCATCGTGCGGCCGGCCAGGGCCAGTTCCCGGGCTGGTTTTTCACAGGCTGTGAAAAATATCGTACCGATTAATAAAAACGGAAAGCCCGCTGATGCCAGGGCTTTCCGTCTGAAATATCCGCTCACCGCCGCCAACCTTTAGAATTCGTCATAGGCGATCATGTCGCGGTCGACGCCCTGATCATAGAGCATTTTGTCGACGGCGCTGATCATCATCGGTGGTCCGCACATGTAGTACTCGATCTCGGTCGGATCCTCATGCTTGCTGAGGTAATTGTCATAAACCACCTGGTGGATGAAACCGACGGGACCGTCCCAGTTATCCTCCGGCAGCGGTTCCGACAAGGCCACATTGTAACTGAAGTTGGGGAATTCCGCCGCGATCGTCTTAAAATCTTCGTCATAGAACATTTCCCGTCGCGAGCGGGCGCCGTACCAGAAGGTCACCGGGCGCGTCGTGCGTTTGGTATTAAAAAGATCGAAAATATGGCTGCGCATCGGCGCCATGCCGGCGCCACCACCGATATACATCATTTCCCGGTCGGTTTCCTTGGCAAAGAATTCGCCGTAAGGTCCGGAGACGAACACCTTATCGCCCGGTTTCAGATTGAAGATATAGGACGAGGCGATGCCCGGCGGCACATCCGGCAGATTCGGCGGCGGCGAAGCGATCCGCACGTTCAGCATGACGATATTGCCTTCGGCCGGGTGGTTGGCCATACTGTAGGCGCGGAACAATTCATCATCGTTTTTGGCATGGTAGCGCCACATATTGTACTTATCCCAGTCGCCGCGGTATTCGGGGGCGACGTCAAATTCACGATAATCCAACTCGTAACGGGGTATATCGATCTGGATAAAACCACCGGCACGGAAATCCAGATTTTCACCGGGCGGCAGTTCCAGTACCAGTTCCTTGATAAACGTGGCCACATTATCGTTGGACCGGACCGTGCACTCCCACTTCTTGATATTGAAGATTTCATCGGGAATATGGATTTTCAGGTCCTGTTTGATCTTGACCTGGCAGGCCAGCCGGTAGTGGTTCTTGGCCTCGGTCCGGTTGATATGTCCGGTTTCGGTCGGCAGGATGTCGCCGCCGCCTTCCAGCACCTGGCACTTGCACTGGGCGCAGGTGCCGCCACCGCCACAGGCCGACGGGATGAAAATTTTATGTCCGGCCAAGGCTGACAACAAGGTCGAACCGGGCCGCACTTTAACGCTTTTTTCTTTATCGTCATTGATCAGGATTTCCACATCACCCTGCGGCAGCAGCTTCTTCTCGGCGAGA
>JBDRBK010000084.1:0-26367 GCA_043822705.1 Fidelibacterota bacterium | reverse complement strand
CCATTGACCATTGACCATTGACCATTGACCATTGACCATTGACCATTGACCATTGACCATTGACCATTGACCATTGACCATTGACCATTGACCATTGACCATTGACCATTGACCATTGACCATTGACCAATAACTAGTGTCCTCCATCTACCACATTCGCTTAAAAGACTTTGAACTCCAGGCCGAACGAATCCTGGATCCGGCCCTGCGGACGCGGCCGATCGCCATCATTTCCTCTAACCGGCAGGATGGCACGATCGTGGTCCTCTCCGACGAGGCCCGCCGGGAAGGGCTGTTCCGGGGACTGAACGTAGCGCTGGTGCGCAAGATGTCCACCGCCACCCTGCTGCTGCCCTACAATTCATCGCTTTACGCCCGGCTGAACGGCTATGTCTATTCCACCGTCACCGATTTTACGCCGGTGGTGGAGCCGGCGGCCTTCGGCCAGTATTTTCTGGACATGAGCGGCATGGACCGGGTCTGGGGCGACGCCCGCCGCACCGGTTGTAACATCGCCCGCCAAGTACAGGACCGCACCAACCTGTCCGGGGTGGTGGGGATCAGTCCCAACAAGCTGGTCAGCAGCATTTCCACCGCCGTGGTGCCCGATACCATCCACCAGGTCGCAGCCGGCGATGAACCAATATTTCTGGCGCCCCTGCCGGCCCCGGTGCTCCCCACCAGCCGTGAACGGGCCGTCCGGCGCATCCTGGATTTCCTGTTTCTGGAGCAGGTTCGCCAGATTCAGGCCGTGGCCGACCGTCCCACGGAAGCCGCCACCCTGTTCGGTAATTACACCCGCCGACTCACCAGCGAGGCCCGCGGTCAGGACACCTCCCTGGTCCAGCCGCCGGCCCTGCGCGCGCATATTCTGGAGCAGACCGTCCTCCCCGCCGACACCAATGATATCGACCTGCTGCGGGCGGCGCTGCGCAACCTGGCGGAGCAGGTGGCCTTCAAATTGCGGCGGCGGGGACAGGTGGCCCGGCGCATCGCCGTGGAAATCCACTACACCGACGGATTGAAAAACAACCGCGTCAGCCGCCTGCAGGCCAACGATGATGCCACCGTGACGGCGGCCTGCTTCCGGCTGTTCGATCAGGCCAATTACCGCCGCAACCGCATCCGTTCGCTCCTGATCGATGCCGGCGGCCTGCGCTATCACGCCCGGCAACTGGACCTGTTCGCCGGCGGCGATCCCCGGGAGCGGATTCTGTCCGATGCCCTGGACAAGGTGCGAAAAAAATACGGCTTCACCAGTATCGGGATCGGTGGCCAGGATCAATCCGGCAGGAAGAACCTGGAAAGTGAAAATTTCAAATTTAACTTCCCCCGGAGGGGGCCATGCTGACCCACCTCAACGTCCATTCCCGGTTTTCGGCCATGCGCGGAACGGTTTCCCAACAGGAGCTGCTCACGGCGGCGCGGGAGCAGGGCATGGATTACCTGGCGCTGACGGAAGTCAACGGCCTGTGGGGTTTCATCCGCTTCGTGCAGCACGCCCACGCGGCGGAAGTCAAACCGATCGCCGGGGCCAATATCATCACCGGCGACGCGGACCTGGTCCTGCTGGTGGAAAACACGACCGGCTATGCCAATCTCTGCCGGATCATTTCCGCCGTGCACGATGACGAAAACGCCCAACTGGAAGGATTGATCGAGCCCCATTCCGGCGGACTCTTCATCCTGGCCCACCGCTGTGAAAATCTGGAACGACTGGCTGCCATTGTGCCCGACTCGCACCTGTTCGTGGAATTGCGTCCCGGCACGACTGAAGCCGTCGCCCGGCAGATGAGCCGGCGTTTCAACCTGGAAATGGTGGTCACCGGCGATGTCTATTTCCTGCGCCCGGAGGATCAACCCGCCCATCAGGTGCTGCGGGCCATCGAAAAAAACGCCACCCTGTCGCAACTTACAGCGGCCGATTACAAGTCCGCCGCCCATTATTTCTGCGACGAGAAGGAAATGATCCGCCGCTTCCCCAACAGCCTGGACGCCATCAACAACAGCTCCTTTCTGGCGGAGCGCTGCAAGACCGACTGGAATTTCGTCAACACGATTTTTCCCGGCCTGGACCTTAAAAACCAGCACCATTCCAACACCCGCCTGCGGGAGCTGGTGGAACAGGGCGCCCGGGAGCGCTACGGCTCGATCACCGCTGAAGTGCGGCGGCGGATCGACTACGAGTTGGAACTGATCACCCAGAAGGGTTTTGCCCCCTACTTCCTGGTGGTGCGCGATATCGTGCGGCAGACCAAATCCACCATCGGCCGCGGATCGGCGGCGGCCTCGATCGTCAGCTATTGCCTCTACATCACCCAGGTGGACCCGCTCCTGTTCAACCTGCAGTTCGAGCGTTTCATCCATCCCGAGCGCGAAAGCATGCCTGATATCGATGTGGATTTTCCCTGGGACGAACGCGACGACATCATCGATTACGTTTTCAAGAAATACGGCACCAGCCGCACGGCCATGGTGGCCAGCCAGGTGTTTCTGCGCCCCCGTTCCGCCATCCGCGAGGTAGCCAAGGTTTACGGCCTGTCCAATGAAGAGATCAACGCCATCACCAAGCGCATCGGCTACCAGTGGCGCAGCCGCAGCGATCTGGTGAACTGGATCAAGACCGACCCCCGTTTCGCCAACGCTCATCTGGATGACACCCTGCTGGAGGTGATCGGCCGCAGTCAGCAGATCGTGGGCACGTTCCGCAATCCGTCGGTGCATCCCGGTGGTATCGTGATCGTGCCCGATGAGATTCGCCGGCACGTGCCGGTGCTGACGGCTCCCAAGGGCGTTCAGATCGTCGAATGGGAAAAGGATCAGGTGGAGGACTCAGGCCTGCTCAAAATCGACCTGCTGGGCAACCGTTCCCTGGCGGTGGTGCGGGATACGCTCAAACAGATCAACCTTTACTATCCCAAGAAAGCCCGTTCCGATTACATCGATTATCACCGGATCCAGCCCATCGGCGATCCCAAGACCACGGCCCTGATGCAGGCCGGGCGCACCATGGGCGTGTTTTACATCGAGAGCCCCGCCACGCGCCAGTTGCTGGCCAAGGCGGGAGTAGTGGATTTCGAGCACGTGGTGATTTACTCATCGATTATCCGACCGGCGGCCAACCGCTTCACCAACCTGATGCTGGAACGGATCCACGGCCAGCCCTGGCAACCGCTGCACCGGGACCTGGATTTTCTCAACGAGAGCTACGGCATTATGGTGTACGAGGAGCAGGTATCGCTGGCGGCACGGGCCCTGGCCGGCTTCGGCTACGCCCAGTCCGACGCCCTGCGTAAGACCATGAGCCGGGACTCGCTGAACCGGCTGATTCCCGGCTGGAAGAAAAAGTTCTACGCCGGCGCCCGCAACCGCGGTTACGACAAGGAACTGGTGGACCAGGTCTGGGACATGATCGCCTCTTTCGTGGGTTATTCCTTCTGCAAGCCCCATTCCGCCTCATACGCCATGCTGTCGTTCACCTGCGCCTACCTGAAAGCCCACTATCCGGCGGAATTCCTGGCGGCGGTGATCAGCAACCAGGGCGGGTTCTATTCCAGTTATGCCTACCTGAGCGAGGCCCGGCGTTTCGGGATCATCATCCTGCCGCCCCAGATCAACCGCAGTTTCCGGGAATTCCGTGGCCGCAAACGGCAGATTCGCATGGGCCTGATGGCGATCAACCGGCTCCAGGGCAAGGCCATCACTGCCGTGCTGGCCGAGCGCAAGGCCGGCGATTTTACCGACCTCGAGGATTTTATGACCCGGGTGGAACTGGATTTGTCCGATGCCATGGCTTTCACCAATGCCGGCTGTTTCGCCGAACTGGAGCCGGAGTTGACCCACAAGGAAATCGCCTACCGGATCGCCAATTTCTACCTGTCCGACGGCTCCGACCGGCCGGCGACCGCCCCGGTGAAAGGCAATCCCACCACGGCGGAAAAACGACGGATGGAGATCGATTCCTTCGGCTTCCCGATTTCCTGTCACCCCCTGGCGGAATACGATTCGTTTTTGAAAGGTAAAGTGAAAAAAGCCCGGGATATTCCCCACTACGCGGGCCAGTCGATCCGGCTGGCGGGAGTCTACATCACCCGCAAGGTCGCCGTCACCCGCCAGCATGACCCCATGGAATTCCTGACCCTGGAAGACGAGACCGATATCTACGAATGCGTTCTCTTTCCGGAGGCCTTCCGGGAATTCGGCGATCTGCTGAACTGGGAGCGGTTGTTCCTCGTGCGCGGCAAAGTGGAAGAGGCCTTCGGCGTGTACACGATCACCATCGAAAAACTGGCCAGCCTGCCGGCGCTGGACAGAAAACGGGGACCAGGTTTCAGGGATCAGGAACCAAAACAGTATGAAAAACCGCTGGCGACGGCCAGCTATGTTTGATCAGTTCAGGTAAATTAAGCAATTGGAAATGAGGAAAAATATGGACCACGTAGTATATGTTGACGCCAAAGCAAAGGAAATGGATAATCTGCTGGATGGAACAAGGACAATGATCATCCGCGGGGCGGCGGGTCGCAAACTGCCGCACGGCCGGGTTTTCAAAGATGATATCCTTTATTTCATCAACAATAACGCCGAAGGACTGGTAAAAGCCCGGGGCACGGTGGCCGGTGTTATCAATTCCGGCAAAATGACCAAAAATGAATCAACCGCCCTGGTGGACCGATACGCCGACAAACTGCAATTGAGCGACAGAGAGTACCAGCGCTGGGCTGGAAAACACTACCTGGTGCTGATCGAAGTCGGAAATGTTCAAGCGGTCGCCCCATTCGAAATCGACAAGAGTGAATATGGTAATATGGATGACTGGTTGCCGGTGGAAAACATAAACAGGGTACAGGTTTCAGGGGGCAGGGATCAGTAAAACACCGAAGGAGTGAGAATTGTGGAAATTAAGAATTATAGAGATTTGATTGTTTGGCAGAAATCGGTTGATTTAGTAATCGATTGTTATGCAATCACCAGACGTTATCCCGATAATGAAAAATTTGGTTTATCCAGTCAAATACAAAGAGCTGCTGTCTCTATTTCGGCAAATATAGCTGAAGGACACAGCCGTCAACACACAAAAGAATATTTGCAGCATCTATCAATTGCTTACGGTTCACTCGCTGAATTGGAGACATTGCTGCATATCAGTAATCGTTTGGATTATATTTCCACTAGCAAAATGAAACCATTTTCAAAACAAACATCTGAAATCGGACGTATGTTAAATGGCTTGCGCTCCGCCCTGAAACCTGATCCCTGAAACCTGATCCCTGACCATGTGCGGACGTAAAACACTGACCAAAGACATGCAGTCGATCATTGAGGAGCTGGCAATCCAGGATTGGGAGGACCCCGATAATTACGCCCCCAGTTACAATATCGCCCCGACCCAGACTTCACCGATTCTGATCGACGACGGCCACCGCCGTGTGCGGCTGATGCGCTGGGGATTGATTCCGGCCTGGTCCAAAGACGACAAATACGGCGCCCGGATGATCAACGCCCGGACGGAAACTATCCGGGAGAAACCAGCTTTCCGCGGTCTGCTGCCCAATAAACGGTGCGTCGTCATCACCGACGGCTATTACGAGTGGCGTAAATCAGGCTCCGGAAAGCAGCCCTATTATATTCACCCGTCCGGCGGTGGATTGCTGCCGATGGCAGGACTCTGGGACCGCTGGGTGAAACCGGATGGTGAAACAGTCTATTCGTACACGGTAATTACCACCACACCCCAGCCAGGACTGGCCTATATTCATGATCGGATGCCGGTGATCTTGCTACAAGAAGATCTGGACGTTTGGCTGCAAACGAAAATTAATTCGGCCGACATGGCACTGCCATTATTGCGGCCTTACGGCAAAAAGCTTGAAGCTTACCCCGTTTCGAATATAGTCAATTCACCGGCCAATAACAGTCCGGCCTGTGTTCAACCTATGAACTAATCAGCCGGGTATATCCACACCCCGCAACAGGCCGGCGCCGGCGGCTTCCATTTCCGCCTCGGCTCGCTCAACATCGCCGGGACGCAAATCAATCCCCTTGCAGCCATTCTTCACCAAATAGGAACGGAATCCCAGATCAATGGCGTCCAGCACGGAATATTTCACGCAATAATCAGTGGCCAAACCGGTAAAATACAGGGTCGTGACCTTTTTCTTTTTCAGATACTGTTCCAGTCCGGTAGAATTTTTACGGGCATTATCGAAGAATGAGCTGTAGCTGTCCACCCTGGGATGGGTGCCCTTGAGAAATATTTTCTTGATTCCGGTTGTATCCAGGCGTTCGGGAAATTCCGCGCCGGGGGAATCTTGAATGCAGTGATCGGGCCACAATACCTGCTGGACGCCAAACAGATCGATTAATTCGCCGGGGGCGCGATCGGGGTAATTGGAGGCAAAGCTGCCATGGTGCGCCGGATGCCAGTCCTTGGTGGCAACGATCAGATCGAATTTTTCCTGCGCCCGGTTGATCACCGGAATGATTTTATGTCCGTCCGGTACCGGCAGCGCGCCGCCCGGCAGAAAATCGTTCTGGACATCGACAATTATCAACGCTCGTTGAGACATAATTCGGCTAATTCAGATTAACTTACGAATAATAATCCTGCAAAGGTCGTACCGTGGCGGTGCCTTTGGCGCGAACGGCCCGCACCGCGGCCTGGGCGGCGGAAAGCGTAGTAAATATCGGAACACTATATCTGATGGCAGCCTGGCCGATGGCTTCCTCATCGTAACGCGCCCGTTTTCCCAGGGGCGTGTTGATTATCAGTTGGATTTCCTTGTTCTTGATCATATCGACCACATTGGGCCGCCCCTGGCCGACCTTGTGGATCGGCTCGGCCGGCAGGCCGTTGCGGTTCAGCACGCTGGCCGTACCGGCGGTAGCCACAATCCGGAAGCCCAGCTCGGCCCAGTCCCGGGCAATCGGGATCACGGTCATTTTATCGCGGTCGTTGACCGAAATAAAGATCGTCCCCTGGTCCGGCAGGGTATAACCGGCGCTCAACAGCGCGCGGGAGAAAGCGTTACCCAAAGAGCGAGCCAGGCCCATTACCTCCCCGGTCGATTTCATTTCCGGCCCCAGAAACACGCGCTCCTCCGGGAATTTGTTGAACGGCAGGACCACTTCCTTCACCGCCACATGCTGGAACGAATCCCAGGCCGGCAAATCGTATTCCGCCAATTTTCTGCCGGCTGCCAGTTGGGCGGCGATTTTGGCCAGCGGTACGCCACGGGCCTTACTTACGAATGGTGTCGTACGACTGGCCCGGGGATTAACCTCCAGGATGTAGACGGTCTGGTCCTTGTAGGCAAACTGATAATTAATCAACCCGACGACTTTCAATTCCAGCGCCAATTGCCGGACCGTCCGGGTAATTTCATCCATGGCCTGATTGGTTATCTGGTAGGGCGGCAGCACACAGGCCGAGTCACCGGAATGAATGCCGGCCTCTTCGATATGCTGCAGAATGCCGCCGACATAGACCTGTTCACCATCGCAAAGGGCATCCACGTCGAATTCGAAGGCATCTTCCAGAAACTCATCCACCAGAATCGGGTGACCGGCGGTGACGTCGGCGGAACGGGCGATATAGTCCACCAGTTGATCGGTGGAATAGACGATTTCCATGGCCCGGCCGCCCAGCACATAGCTGGGGCGCACCAGCACCGGGTAGCCGATTCGCTCAGCCACTTTCACGACTTCTTCCAGGTTGAGGCCGGTGCCGTAATCGGGACGGTTTACCTGTAGCCGGTCCAGCAGCTTGCCGAATTTTTCCCGGTCTTCGGCCAGGTCGATATTGGACGCCGATGTGCCCATAATCGGAACGCCGGCTGCGGTCAAAGCCTGCGCTATTTTCAGGGGCGTCTGGCCGCCGAACTGGATCAGTACCCCGTCCGGTTTTTCGAAATCGATGATATTCAGAACATCTTCCAGCGTGACCGGTTCGAAATACAGTCGGTCCACCAGATCGAAATCGGTGGAAACGGTCTCGGGATTGCAGTTGACCATGATCGTCTGGTAACCCATTTCCCGCAGGCCGAACACCGCCTGTACACAACAGTAATCGAATTCGATCCCCTGCCCGATGCGGTTGGGACCGCCACCAAGAATAATCGCCTTTTTTCCGGCCAGTGGAGTGATTTCGTTTTCCTCTTCGTAGGTGGAATAGCAGTAGGGCGTCCGGGCGACGAATTCGGCGGCGCAGGTATCCACTACTTTATAGGTCGGCAGCACACCCAGATCCCGGCGCAACCGGCGGACCTCCATTTCAGTCAGGCCGAAACGGCGGGACAGCTGCCGGTCGGAAAAACCATCTTGCTTCAGTTGCCGCAGGCGCTCGGCATCCTGACTAAAATCATCGGTGGCGGCGAGTTCCCGCAATTGCCGTAGAAACCAGGGATCGATCCCGGTGCGCTGGTGAATATCGACAACAGCCTGGCCCGCTCTGAAAGCCTGCCAGATCTTCAGTAACCGGAAAGCCGTGGGAAATCGCAGCTTAGTCAGGTCCAGCGGCCGCGCCCGGCTGGCGGCGGGATCGCCTTCGGCCGGCAGTTTCGATTCCAGTCCGTCCAGACCGACCTCCAGTGACCGCAGTGCCTTCTGGAGCGCTTCACGGAACGTCCGGCCGATCGCCATTACTTCGCCTACCGATTGCATCTGCACGCCCAGAATACCGGACACCGAGGAAAATTTTTCAAAATCGAAGCGCGGTATTTTCACCACTACATAATCGATGGCCGGTTCGAAAGCGGCCAGGGTCTGGCCGGTGATATCGTTGGGCAGTTCATCCAGGGTGTAACCTACCGCCAGTTTAGCCGCCACCTTGGCGATCGGAAAACCGGTGGCCTTGGAGGCCAGGGCCGAGCTGCGACTGACCCGGGGATTCATTTCCACCACCACCATCCGGCCATCGGCCGGATTGACGGCGAACTGCACGTTGGACCCACCGGTCTCGACCCCCACCACCCGCAGGCAGGTCAAAGCCCAGTTCCGCATCTGCTGGTACTCGCGGTCGCTCAGGGTCATGGCCGGGGCCACCGTCACCGAATCGCCGGTATGGACCCCCATGGGATCGACATTCTCGATTGAACAAATCACGATGGCGTTATCCGCCCGATCCCGCACCACCTCCAGTTCGTATTCCTTCCAACCCAGCAGCGATTCTTCGATCAGCACTTCGTGCACCGGACTGGCCGCCAGCGCCTTGCTGACCAGTTCGCCATATTCCTCGGTGTTGTAGGCGATGCCGCCGCCGGTCCCACCCAGGGTAAACGACGGTCGAAGAATTATAGGAAAATTCAATTTTTCCAGCAGCGTCTCCGCATCCGCCACCGACCGAGCCAATCCACCATGTGCCATCGGCAGACCAGCTTTTTCCATAGTCTGCTGGAATTGTTCGCGGTCCTCGCCGCAACGAATTGCAGCACTGTTGGCGCCGATCAATTCCACGCCATACCGTTCCAGGACGCCGGTCTGTTCCAGTTCCTGAGCCAGGTTGAGGGCCACCTGGCCGCCCACCGTCGGCAGGATGGCATCGGGTCGTTCGCGGGCAATGATCGCTTCCACATATTCGGCGGTAATTGGCTCGATATAGGTCCGGTCGGCCAAGTCCGGGTCGGTCATGATCGTGGCCGGGTTGGAATTCACCAGGATCACCCGGTAGCCTTCCTCTTTCAGGGCCCGCACCGCCTGGGTGCCGGAATAGTCGAATTCGCAACCCTGGCCGATGACGATCGGTCCGGCGCCGATGATCAGAATCGATTGCAGGTCGGTTCGCTTCGGCATGGCTCAGGCTCCGCCAGCGAAATTTTTCATCAGATTAATAAAACGGTCAAACAGGTAGCGGGAATCATGCGGTCCGGGACTGGCTTCCGGGTGGTACTGGACCGAAAACGCAGGCAGGTCGCGGCAGGCCAAGCCTTCGACCGTATTATCATTGAGGTTGATATGAGTCAGCGATACCGCTTCCGGCAGGGAATCACCGGCAACGGCGAAGCCGTGATTCTGGCTGGTAATTTCGACGATCCCACGCATCAAATCCTTGACCGGGTGATTGCTACCGCGGTGACCGAATTTCAATTTGAAGGTTTTGCAACCCAGCGCCAGCGCCAGGATCTGGTGCCCCAGGCAGATGCCGAACAGCGGCACCCGCCCCAGCAACGACCGGACGGTAGCGATCGCATAATCCACCGCCGCCGGATCGCCGGGGCCATTGGAAAGGAACACGCCATCGGGCCGTGCGGCCAGAATGTCCGTGGCCGATGCGCTGGCCGGTAAGATGGTAACATCGCAACCGCGTTCCGCCAGCAGGCGCAGAATATTGTATTTGATACCGAAATCGATGGCTATAACCCGGTAGCGCGGCAGCACTTGATTCGCGCCCACCGGCCAGGCGTAGGCCGACTCGCAGGTCACTTCGGCGGCCAGGTCCAGGCCGGTCATCGGCGTTACCGCCGCCAGTTTTTCCGTAAGAGCGGAAGGATCGAGATTGACAGTGGAGATAATGCCGTTCATGGCGCCGCAGTCACGGATATGACGAGTCAGAGCTCGCGTGTCCAGTCCCTGCAGACCGACAATATTCTGATCCTTCAGGTAATCATTCAACTTGCCGGTGGAGCGCCAATTGGACGGTTCGTCGGTCAGTTCGCGCACGATCAATCCCGCGACCTGGATCCGCCCGGATTCCACATCATCCGAATTGACTCCGTAGTTGCCGATATGGGGCGAGGTCATGGTGACGATCTGGCGTCGATATGAAGGGTCGGTCAGGATTTCCTGATAACCGCTGAAGCTGGTGTTGAAGCACACTTCGCCGACTGCTTCACCAGTCGCACCGAAAGAGTAACCATTGAAGAAACGACCATCTTCCAGGAGCAGAACCGCCGGTATGGATCTATTCACTATCCGGTAATTTCCAAATTTGCGGGAGATTGCGGAGATAAAATTGGTTGAATGAGTCTGATTTTGATCAGTAACCGGCGAAACGGGAAATCAGCCTTCATCTTTTATATAAAGCAAATAAGCCGGTTGCCGGTCGATTCGAAGAGCCTGTTTTGACGTTTTTATTCATCAGAGTCGGCTGCAAATCTAAAGCGAATAAAATATGTGATAAAAGAATGTATCCGAAATTTATCCGGTGGCCCCGTAACAGCCACTGCCATTCCGGGGCCATTGCTCATTTTTTCCTGACCGACGAGCCCCCGGTCGTGCGAACATCCTGAACGCGGACATCGCCGTAATAGGTCACCGAAGAAGCTCCGGTGACATGGCCGGTAAGTTCGCCTCCAGCCATATTCAGTTCAGCTTTGGACGCGCCTACCAAATTAATGTCAGCATTGGTGATTTCACTATTGGCCAGATCTATGTCGATACCGCCGGCGCAGCTCAGTTCCAGGTCGATAATATTATTGCCATCACCAATCAACCGACCGGCACCTTTCAAATCGATTTCCAGCTCTTTGGCAGTGAAATCGTAAAGGTAGATTTTAGACATCCCATCGGCTGACAGCTGCGTGAGTTCGGGCATACTGATTTCAATCTCCAGCCTACGCGGTCCGCCCTTTCTGAAGATACTCTCGGTCAAGCGCAGCTGATCGCCTCGTTTTTCAATATTGAGCGCCTCAACCCGGTATTCCGGGCCAATGACAGTAATTTGATAGTCATCACCGGAGGTTACCGCGATTTGCCAGTCACCACGGAATTTCAACCGGGAAAATTCGTTAAAATCATATTTGCTGGTGATTATTTCATCACTATAGTGTGTCGGATTATCACCTGCGTCCCGGACGGCGGAATTAAAAGCCAGGCGCAGATAAATAATCACTACCAGAATAACCAGAAACGGAATCACCAGGGCAATACGCAATAGTTTGTTGGATATTTTCATACTAACCTCATTATTGTTTCTGCTGGTACTGTTGATATAGTTTTTCCAAATCACTAAAGGAAAGCCCCAGCAAATCCAGTGTCTTGAAAAAGCGCGGCAGGCCTGTGGAAATGAACTCGTCCTGTTTCAGTTTACGGGTCTGATCCAACGCCCCGTCAGCCACAAAATAACCGATACCTCGACGGTTGAAAATTATATCGCGTTCCTGTAGAAAAGTATAGGTGCGCATAACCGTATTAGGGTTCACTTCAATATCCACGGCCAGTTCCCGGATCGAAGGAATTTTCGCTCCGGATTCCCAGGTTCCGGTTAGGATCTGTTCACAGATATAATCGGCAATCTGCAGATAAATCGCCTGATCCGAATGAAATTCCATATCAGACCTCCGTTTCCTTGACCCGGAGATAGGTGATCAACCACAGAAATGGAGCCAGGAGATAGAAAAAGATGAATTTCATCACTTCGGCAAATCCCAGGAAAAAATTCTCCAGGCGTTTCTCAGCCATATTCGAGGGAAAATCAAAATCATGTGCATTGAATTCAAAACCGTTGAACAAGTCCCAGAATACGATCCGGAAGACAATCCCGGTGAATACAATCACGGCAAAAGCCAGTGCGTGCAACGAAAAGATCGTCTTGATAAGGGCATTTTTTCTGAAATAGGCCGCTCCCAGCATGAAAATCGACTGGGTGATGGTATAAATACCAATGGTAATCCAGACTATTCGGTCGAAGGGATTGAACAGGGGGTATCCGTGGCTGAAGAGCAACAGGTTCAGCAGCGACATCACCAGTGAAAACAGGAAATACAGGACCAGCGTACCGAAGATGTAACCTACTGTCGTCAACACCAGTTTACTGAGAAATTTTTCCAGGTTGGAAGCCGGCAGTGTTAAATACACATAACTGCGCTGGGGATGGTGCAGATCCTGGAAAGCCAGACTGGTGACTATATACCCGCCGATAAACAACATCAACGGATAAAAAACCAACGGAACCAGTACCTCACCATCGCTGAGTATAGAAATAATATTAATGAAAAACAGCAGTCCCAGCGCCGCTCCGCCGCCAATTAGAATCGTGCGGTAATTAGTCAGCAAGTCATTTTTAACCAGGTGCCAGAACCGGTTCAGATCGAATTTTTCAGCTGTTGACATGTGCCACCTCCCGGTTGAACATAGTCTTAATTGTGTCACGGTTATTAATGATGGCATTGAAAAGAATTTCCAGGTCGATTTTACTTTCGATCCCTTCACTATTGGGTTGTATCACGGCATAACCGCCCAGCACTTTTTCATGATACAGCACACTATCGTCAACAGGCTCCGCCGTTTGCAATTTGACCATCAGTTTGCCGGTCACCTCGGCCATGTCAGCCTGGAATATTATCTCACCTTCATCCAGAATTATGATCGGATCGATCAGATTCTCCATGTCGCGCACCTGGTGCGTAGAGATCAAAAAGGTTCTTTCTTCGGTCAGAGAAGCGGCCAGTAATTTACGGAACTGGCTCTTGGTGGGGATATCCAGTCCGTTGGTAGGTTCATCCAGGATTAGCAGTCGACAATCGGTGGCCAGACCAAAGGCCAGCAGGAATTTCTTTTTCTGACCATAGGACAGGTTTGAAAGCCGCGGATTATCAGGAATGTTAAAATTATTGCGATAGGTCGCGAATTGGCCGCGGTCAAACCGGGGATAAAACGGACCGTAAATGGCCAGATACTCATCAATCCTGACTGGCGGCAAGTAGAATTCTTCCGGAATGAAAAATATTTCCCGCAGGAAGAATGGCGAACGTTCGCCCGGTCGATATCCCAGCACGTCACATCGGCCTTTCAACGGAAACAGCAAGCCGGCAATCAATTTGAGCAAGGTTGTTTTACCGGCACCGTTTTTACCCAAAAGACCGTAGACATTCCCCGGTGTCAGATTCAGCACCAGCTTTTCAAACAGATTCTGTCCTCGGGTATATTCAAAATTCAATTCTTCAATTCCAACCATTTGTACCTCAGTTTTAGTGTACTATTGTAATAGAACACTATAATATTACACAGTACCAGCTTTACTGTCAAATTATTTTTGATTTTTTTCATCGGGACTTGGTCCGGGTAGCTTAATTTTTAACACCATCACCAATCTATTTAGCGAGGATCAACCAACACGATGCTGCGATACCTGCGTTTTGCATTAGTACTATCGACCTTTCTGATTGCCGGGCAACAGTATGCCGAATTAGGAGATTTCTCGTTGGAGAACGGCGAAACCATCCGGGATTGCCGGATTGGTTACCGCACTTACGGCCAGCTCAATCAGGAAAAATCCAACGTCATTCTGTTCCCTACCTGGTTTGGCGGCACCAGCGAACATCTTGGCAATCTGGTAGGCCCGGATAAGCTGATAGACAGCACCAGGTATTTTGTCATTGCAATCGATGCCCTTGGTGATGGTGTTTCATCTTCACCTTCCAACAGTCAGTTTCAGCCCGGTGAACAATTCCCGTTGTTTACCATCCGTGACATGGTCAATAGTCAGTATCGAGCATTGACCGAAGTACTTGATATCCGGCATCTGCACTGCATCGTTGGTGGCTCCATGGGCGGAATGCAGACTTTTCAATGGCTGGTTTCCTACCCTGATTTCATGGATAAGGCCGTGCCGTATGTGGGCGCGCCCTGGCAGACAGCCTACGGCCGCCTGGTCTGGGAAATGGAATTGCTGGCGATCGAAATCGGGCGTAAATATGATTTGCCGCTGGCGGTAACTACCGAACAGGTAGCCCTGATACAGGTCGTGAATGCCTATACACCGGATTACCGCAACCGGATGACGAAAAGCAACGAAGTGACCGAGTTTCGCAATGATTACAGCACCCGCTTCGCCCGGAATTTCCGGATTGACGATTGGGCCGCCCAACTGCGGGCGATGATGAGTCACGACATAACCGCTGCACTAGACTCATCCAAGGCACTGGCAGCGGAAGTGATCGCGGCCGACCTGCTGATCATTGTTTCGCGGCAGGATCATCTGGTTAATCCCGGACCGGCGCTGGAACTGGCGAGAATGCTGGGGGCTGAAACACTGATATTCGACAATGATTGCGGTCATCTGGCTCCCGGCTGTGAAATGCAACGGTTCGTGGCGGTGGTGCATGAATTCATCGACCGCTGAAAAATCGATGCTGGCCCAGCAGCCGGTTGCAGACGAGTCGTTAGCTACTTTGTTCGAATCATAACCACGTAATATATTAGTACATGCGATTAGTAACAATTATCAAGCAGTTAATTTACTGTCTGCTCATTGCATCAATTCTGCCGGCCCAGCCGGTTATGCAAATCGTAATGAATCGCCCCGGCCTGCTGGTTCTGGAAGTTGCTATCGATACCGTCTTCATTAAAAACCAGTCGGAGATAATCACCGCGCCGGCCCTGGAACAGTCGCTGGTACCGGGATATCCGGCAATGCCGGTAGTTGCCGAGGTAATCGTCGGCGTGCCACCCGATGCGACAGTGGAATTCTTCACTGATGCCGCCCATACTATTTCCGGGTTAGTACCTGTGGTAACACTCCAGGAACAGGCCAAAGGAATCGAATATACCGTCGCCGGGCCAACCTGGAATGGTTCGCCCTACCCCGCAGTCAACGTCCAGTTGACCGACGCCGGCCGGATACGGGGCCATACCAGCAGTATACTCCGGGTCAACCCGGTTCTGATTGTGGCGGGTGAACTGATCTGGCATAAAAACATTTCAGTGAAGCTGACCTGGAGCGAGCCGGCTACGACTACGCCGGTACTTTTATCGCAGATCAATCTGAGTGATCTGCCCCGACGCCAACTACCAACCCTGACCCGCACGACCAGTACGCCAGCGTACCAGTTCTCCGCCAATCTCGTCCGGATCACGATTGACACAACTGGTTGGTACAGCCTGCCGCGTTCGACTCTGGTCGACAGCGGGCTAAGCATCAGGAATGTCGATCCGGCCACTTTCCGGCTGTGGAACGCCGACCGCGAGATATTGATCTATGTCGAGGGCCAGACCGCCGGTGAATTCAACCGGAACGACCGGATAATTTTCTATGGCGAAAAAAATCCGCCCCCGGCCGAAGCGCCCTATCAAAATAATTTCTATACCAACGAAAATGTTTACTGGCTGACTTGGGGCGGCGAACCGGGACTGCGCTACATTGCCGAGAGCGCCTACCCCGACCTGCCGGAAAACCAAGTACTGCAACCGCCCAGTTTTCGTCATACCGAGCATATCGAACGCGATGAATATTTCGCCCGGTTGGGCAGCATGGGCACCCATCAGCAATGGGATACATTCGACCATTTCTTCATGGAACCACCGATCAACGGCGGTACCTCCCGGCAATTCGATCTGTTCCTGCCCGGACCGCGCTCGACTACCGCCAGTAAATTCCAGGTAAAAATGGAAATCCAGGGGATAACCAATGGCGAACATGCACTCCAGGCGTTTCTCAACAATTACCAGGTAGCCGATGCACGCTGGACCGGCCAGCAGGCCCAAATAATATCTTCCGACCCCAATAAGGTGCTACTTAATAATTATTTAACTGATGGGGCCAATGGACTGCTGATTACACTGGAAGGCGATGATCCAACCAACCTCTACGATCAGGTATATTTGAACTGGGTCGAAATTACTTACGACCGCCTGTACCGGGCCACCGCCGATCAGATCGTTTTCACCCGCGCCAGTGACACACCCGTGGTCACTCAGTTTGAAGTTACTGGTTTTTCCAGTCCGGATATCTGGCTATTCAAGGAAAATCTATCACGGTTACAGGATTTTGTAGTGCTTGATGATGCCGGGCAGAATCAGTTCAATATCATTTTCCAGGATTTCCCGGGGGCGGAAAGAAACCGCTATCATGCCTTCACGGATGATCAGTTGCGAACCGTGAAAAACCTCGTGGTAGCCGAACCGCTGACCGGTGCAACAATCACCGGCTCGGCCCCATATCTGATCCTGGCGCCTGATTCATTCTTCACCACCCTAGAGCCGTTAGTTGAAATTCACAACGGACTTGCAGTCAATATCGATGAAGTCTATCGCCGCTACAGCCATGGTCGGCTATCACCATACGCCATCAATGAATTCCTGAAAGATATTTATTACAACTGGCCGGAGCCGCTACAGACGGTATTGATTGCCATGCAAGGGGATCAATTAGGCTGGCAACGATCATCAGTGTTCCGCAACAATTTCATCCCTTCAATGAAAATCCAGACTGTTAAATGGGGGGCGGCGGCGGCTGATTTCTGGTATACACTGATCGACGATGACCTGCTTCCCGAGATCGCCATCGGCCGACTGCCGGCCCGGGATATTCCCGAACTCGAACAAATGGTAGCCAAGACTCTGACGTTACTGGAATCGGCACCGCGGAACTGGCATGATCAGGTATTGATGATCGCCGGTTATAACAATACTTTCAAAGAACAATCTGAGATGCTAATTAGCAATATCCTGGACCGTGGTATATTTCCAATCAGACTTAATATTGATCAATATTCCGTAGGTGGTCTGTATTACGGTAACACTGATTCGCTGCTGCAGTATTTCTCGCGCGGATTACTTTATATCAATTTCCTTGGGCATGGTGGGGGCGCAGTTTGGGGCGATCGTTCCATATTCACTCTGGAAGATGTGAGTTATCTGGATAATAAATGTAAAACACCTTTTGTAACCAGCATGACTTGTCATACTGGAGATGTGACCAACCCCAACGCCCTCGGGCGTCGATTGATGAGTTATGATAATGGCGGAGTCGCGGCTTGGTTCGGCAGCGCTGGGGTCGGCTGGATCATCAACGATTACCTGCTGCTGCAACCAATCCACAAACACCTGTTCGAGACACCGGGAATACCATTCGGTCAACTGATCAATCAGGCTAAAATCGAATATTATCTGACCAACAGCGCTTTCCCCGATATTGCGAAATCGCAAATATATCAATTCAATCTGTCCGGCGACCCCGCCCTGACCCTGCCGTTTTATGACCAGTCATCGATAGCAATCTCATCCAACAACCCGGAACCGGGCGAAACAATTTCTATCCAGCCACCAGATTCGCCCTGCGATTCCCTGCGAATCCTGTTATTTGACGACGATCGAAATCCCCCGACCAAATACCCGCAGACGATCGAAATATCAGCGGACCAGAAGTATTACTACAATCTGGCGGACACGTTGCGGCCCGGCAACTACACCCTGGTTGCATCTTGGCAGGCCGGTGGTCGTGGTTATCGCGCCAGTGCGCCTCTGACGGTTTCCGGCAGTTACGCCGTAGTCCGGGAGATACTACCGGTAAATCCCACTTTCCGCGACAGTCTCTGGCTGACCGCCCAGGTTTCCGACCGCCAGGGAATTGCGGCCGTGCGACTCCTGATTAATAGTAACGATTATGCCGGTCTGGTCGATGCCGGCGGAGAGACATATCAACTGGCGCAACCATTGCCACCGTTCGCTGCCGGGACGACGCTTAACTTCCGTTGCCGGGTGACCGACAGTACCGGACAGGTCAGCCTCGGCCCAGAAAAAACAATTATCATCCGCGACTTGCCACAGGTCAAACTGGTCGGCCTGACATTGAAAACCGAAAATGATCTTCAACTGGCGGCCCAGGTTCAAAACACCTCCATCGGTGTCGGGACGGTTACGGTCCGTTTTCAGCGCCGGGATGGAAATAACTGGCTGGAATCAGGCGCCGATACTATTCAATTCGCCGGCGCCGGTCTGCTGCCCGCCCAGACGCGCTGCGCCCTGCCGGCCGGGAGGAACACAATCCGTGCCATCGCGACAGCGGAAACCGGCAACGATACGCTTTCGACCGAACTGCTGACCGATGCGTTCTGGCTTACCGGTCCGCTGGGCAGCACCACCGATCGCCTGAACCATTCCGTTGTCGGCGTCGACGGCATCGAAGTGGAAATCGCCCCCGGCGCGACAGCTGCAGATATGGTACTCAAAATCAGTGACTTGAACACGCCGGTGATTCCCCGACAACCGGATTTGGCTGCGGTGCGGGTTGATACGCTCCGACTCGGAGTAGAATTATTTTGTACCGCCGAAATCAGCGCCGACATTTCCTGGAAACTGCCTGCTACATTGCCCGATTCGGTGAAATTGTTCACCTGGTACCCCGAACGTGAAATCTGGCTGCCGGTCCTTAATGTTATCGCGACCGGCGATCGCATCGGTTTTACCGCCAGTGCTCCCGGACGATTCGCCTTCTTGACCAGCCGTGACGTCACCCGGCCGTGTCTGGAAGCCGCCATCAACGGTCAGCGCTTTCTGCGGGACAGCTACCTGAATTCCACCCCGCTGATTTCCCTGGTCGGTCAGGACGATAACGGTATCGACCACCGGTCCTCGGCCTTTACCGTGTGGATCAATCAGCAGAAAATCGCGGCGCCCGCAATTACAGTCATGTCCGGCCAATCCAACCAACTTGGCTTGCAGTATTCGCCAATCCTTTCCCGGACGGATACCAGTATGGCAATAGTAGCCCACGATGCTTCCGGCAATGCGTCCGATACCCTGCAACTTAAATTTATCGTCCGGGAAAAACTGGAACTGATCGATTACGGTAATTTCCCCAATCCGTTTACCGACCAGACGCGCTTCGCTTATGAACTGACCGAATCGGTGGATGATTTCCATCTGGATATTTATACTGTTGATGGCCGGCGCATCCGCCGGCTCACCGGCGGTTCCACTCTCACCGATCTCGATCCGCGGGCCGGCGCTTATCATGAGATCATCTGGGACGGTCGCGACCGCAGCGGTGATTTTGTCGCCAATGGTGTGTATTTTTACCAAATTAAAGTGACCAAAGGTAAAACCACCATCGAAAAACGCGGCAAAATCGCCAAAGCGCGCTGATCCTGTCTGTGTCTTAAAGCATAAAATAACCGTCGAATCCGCTTTAAATTCACCAACCATTTTGACGATCATAACAGACGGGATTATGATTGACAACAGCAACATCGTGAAAAATCCGTCATCGACACCGCCGGGTCCAATTTAATTTGCTAGGATTGTAAAGATGATACATATGACCTCCTCGCTACTCCCCAAAAAATATTGTACTACGTTTTTTGTGATTATTCTATTATTTTCTGTATCCGGCCTTGATGCCGCCACCTATTTTGTTGACGCCGCTGGCCCCAACGGTTCCGGTTTGTCCTGGGCAACCGCCAAAACGACCCTGGCCGGGGCACTCAGTGCCTCTTCCCCGGGAGATGAAATTTTAGTGAAATACGGGACCTACACGATTACAAATGATATCAAGCTGACTTCCAACCGGCTGATCACATCAGATGGCGGTAGCGGAACAAATTGGGCTGATGCTACACCCGACTCCAGTCAATGTATTTTAAGTGCTTCCGGCTGCCGGATATTTACCCTGTCATCAAACGGGATAACCAATGCCACTCGTATCCGTGGCTTGAAAATGATGAACGGCGACGCCACCACTGAAGATGTTTGGTTCACCGCCGGCGGCGCCATAGTGGTTTACGGCGGCGCTTCCCCGATCATCGAACAGTGCTGGATAACCAATAATACCAGTAGTAAGGTCTATCAGAACCTGCAGGCCAGCGGCGGCGCGATTTATGCTCGGGAAACCGGATCGAATCCAATTATTCGAAATAACAATTTCAGTAATAACATCACAACTACAGCGAATAATTCATCCACCGGTGGCGCAATTTGTGCCGACTGGGGCAGCACCCCGGAAATCTATGGTAATATATTCCGGAACAATAAAGCCGGAGTTGGCGCCGGACACTATCTGGATTATGCCACCAGCGGAGGCGCCATCTACCTGTACGAAGGATCGCCTAAAGTCTACAATAATATTTTTGACGGCAATATTGCACTGGAACGGCGGATCAGCTATGATAATGCCAATTGGGGTGCCAACGTAATCGGCGGCGCTATTTGCACTGGCAACAATTGTAACATACAGATCAAGAATAATTTATTTATTAATAACCTCGGATTGAATTGCCCGGATTACAATATCTATCAAGGCCAGGGCTCGGTAGCACAGGGGGGCGCAATCTCAGCTAGCGGCAACGTAGTTATCGAGAACAATACTTTTATAAATAATTCGGCCAAGAATCAATATGCTTACAGCGCCTCCGGTTCGGCCGGAGCAATTTTTCACGGTAGTACCGCAGTCATCAGAAATAATATTTTTGTTAATCACCCCAGCACCAGCAACGCCGCTATTTATGGCACCAGTCTGACAATCAAAAACAATGCCTTTCACAACAATTATTTGAACTATGCCAGCACCGGCACAATCACATCTCTGGATGAAATCACCGCCGATCCACAATTTATTAGCGTCAGTTCCAGTGATTATCGACTGGCGGCAAATTCGCCCTGTATCAATGCCGGTGATACGCTGACCAATGTTGATACTTTTCCGGTGGACTTGGCCGGTCAACCGCGCCGCAAGGGCGGGATCGTCGATATCGGCGCCTATGAATTTCAGGTGGATGACCCGCCGCAAATCACCTCGGCGGCGGCGGTGACGGCCACGGAAGATATATATTTCAATTACCGGGTTACCGCCGAGGACTCCGATAACGCGCCCCTACTGATCACCATTGAATGGTTGCCCGGCTGGTTGACCTTCGATAGCGACAGTATTTTCGGCACCCCCCGTGAAGGCGCCGTCGACACCAGCTTCCGGATTATCGCCTCCGACGGCGGACTTTATGATACGCTGACAGTGGCAGTAACGGTTATAGCCGTCAACGACACACCGATGATCAGCGAAATTGCCGACCAGACCATTTATATGAACTGCAACACCGGTCCCCTGTCCTTCACCATTGCCGATATCGAAACCACGACGGCTGAGCTGACGGTGACAGCGGTTTCATCCAATCCTGCCTTGGTTCCGGATGATAATATTGTTTTGGCCGGCAGCGACTCGGAGCGCACGGTCACGGTCACACCAGTCAGTGATAAAACCGGCTTATCGACTATTACACTGACCGTCAATGATGGCGAATTATCGGCTGCCAGCAGTTTTATCCTGTCAGTTAAAATGCCCAATTCCGCACCGGCTTTCATTCATGAATCAATTCCAGATGGTCTTGAAGATCAGCCCTATGAATTCAGTTTTTCGGTCAATGATGCCGATGGCGACTCAGTCAGTGTCACCCCGGTTGCCCTGCCGGCCTGGCTTGCCCTGGAATTGACGCCAGCTCAGATCAAGACTATCGCTGGTAACGGGAATAACTCTGACACCGGTGACGGCGGCCTGGCAATCAATGCCCAATTGAAAGATCCGACTTCCATAGCTGTCGGACCAGATGGCAGTATTTATATTGCCGAGGAGTCTGGATACCGTGTGCGGCGGATCGCGCCGGACGGTATCATTTCCACTTTTGCCGGCACCGGGATTGGCACATCCACCGGCGACGGCGGTTTAGCAACTGCCGCCACCTTAAGATCTCCGCGGGGCGTAGCAGTCGATCCTATCGGGAATGAATATATCAGTGAATATTACGGTTACAAAATCCGTAAGGTTGATACAACCGGCGTAATCTCTACGATTGCCGGTACCGGTTCATATGGTTTCAGCGGTGACGGCGGCGCCGCCACCAGCGCCCAATTGTATTATCCCGAGGGCGTTACAGTTGGTCCGGATAATTGCATCTATATTGCTGACAGTGGTAACCAGCGTATCCGTCGAATCGACTCCGCTGGTATAATTTCTACCGTGGCCGGAAATGGCGGTCGTGGCTTTTCCGGTGATGGCGGTTCGGCCACCAGCGCCTGGTTGTACTATCCCCATCAGGTGGCTTTTGATCAAAGCAACAATATGTATATCGCCGATTTCGGCAATAATCGAATTCGAATGGTGGACTCGGATGGTGTTATTACAACCGTGGCCGGCAGCGGCGTCAAAGGTTATTCCGGTGATGGCGGACTAGCCATTAACGCCCAACTGAATTTACCATCTTCAATAGAGATAGATAATAATGACAATCTACTGATCTGTGATCAGAGCAACAACCGGATTCGCATCGTCACACCCAGCGGAATAATCAACACACTGGCTGGCGACGGCAATGCCGGTTTCGGTGGCGATAATGGCGACCCGACGGCGGCGAGTTTGAAATATCCCAGTTATCTGGCCGTGACAAATACCGAGGAAATATTCATCGTTGATCGTATGAATTATCGCCTGCGCCAGATTTCACCACGGCAATATATCCTGGCCGGCACGCCCGGCGATTCGGACACCGGCGCCAACCAAGTCAATATTAGTGCCTATGACGGAGCCGCACTCTCCAACCTGGATTTCACTATCACAATTGTCAATATCAACGATCCACCGGCAATTACATCACCGGCCGGGGTGCTGGCCGTTGAAGACCAAAGGTTTGCGTACCATGCCACCGCCAGCGATCCGGACAGCCCGCAACTGGATTGGACTTTCCCAGTGCTGCCCGCCTGGTTAGCAACTACCGCCGACAGTATTTTCGGAATTGCCCGCCATGGTGATATTGATACTGTTTTCACAGCCATCGTCACCGATGGTGAATATTTCGATACCATGCAAGTTGCTGTCACCGTCCAGCAGATTAACGACCCGCCGTTGATAACCTCCGCCGGCAATACACTGGCCGTGGAAGACCAGTATTTTGTTTACCGCGCAACTGCCAGCGACGAAGAAGCGGACCCGGTCAGCCTGACTTTCGCCCAGTACCCGAACTGGCTGACAGCGGCCGCCGACAGCATCTTTGGTACGCCGATGGACGGTGTAGTCGACTCGTCCTTTCTGGTAATTGCTTCCGACGGCAGTTCCAGCGACAGCATGCTGGTAATTCTGAGCGTGCAGGCTATCAACGATCCACCGGTCATTACTTCAGCTGACACTGCAGCGGCCATTGAAGATCAATATTTTGTCTATCGCTGTCATGCTCAGGATCCGGATAACGGTAATCTGACCTGGTCGTTCCCGGAACGGCCAAACTGGCTGTACGCAGCGGCTGATTCGCTATACGGTACTCCCCGCCAGGGTGATCACAACAGCAGTTTCACAATTATCGTCAGTGACGGTGAATATTCCGACACACTGGTAGTGGCGTTGCTGGTTCAACCGGTAAATGACCCGCCGGCTGAGTTTATTCTACTGCAACCAGCGGACGCCACAACGATAATGTTGGCCCCGGACAATCTGGAGCAAAGTCTGGCACTGCTCTGGAGCAGCGCCGGCGATGAGGAGGGCGATAGCGTTTTCTACACGCTTCAACTGACCGCCGGCCTCAATATTCTAATGCTACCGGCAATTACTGACACGAGCATCACCTGGACCTACGCCGAACTGGTCGCGCTGCTGGATACCGCTGCCAATGCCACCGGCAGCTGGACCGTTACTGCCAGCGACCGACAGCAAACAATCTCAGCAGCCAATGGACCCTTCACGCTAACAATCGATCGCTCGGCGCTGGCAATCGCCGGGGGGCTGCCGATTCCTGAAAAATTCGCCCTGCATCCCAATTATCCCAACCCCTTTAACCCGGCCACCACCATTTGCTACGACCTGCCGGAACAAACGGCGGTCAAGATCACAATCTATGATCTTCAGGGACGGTTGGTAAAAACACTGGTGGATCGCATCGAGGAACCGGGATACCGATCGATCCGCTGGGATGGCACTAATGTCCACGGTCGGCAGGTCAGCGCCGGGATGTATATCTGTCTGATTCGCACTGCCGAATACCAGGCCCGCCGGAAAATGCTGCTGCTGAAATAATTGTCTGATTGGCCGGAGTGTCCTGGACTTTCCGGCCAACAATATTCAGATCGGTGGCAGGTCGACCAGTACCATCTCGCCGTCGGACAGCATCTCTATCTGCAGGTCTTCCACGTTGGTTATATATACTCCGTCGCGGGCATTAGCGGTTACACCGTTTATCACAATTGAACCGACAGCCGGCACCAGATAGGCCCGGCGTTCCGGTCCCAACCGCAGGTGCAACCGGCTCGCGGTGACGGCTCTGGCAACCCACAAGGCCGCATCCTGGTAAATTTCCAGGGCCCCGGATCCGGCATGTTCCGGCCGGCCGGAAGCCAGCAGTTCGAATTTGCCGGTATTCTGCTTGGGAAAAGGGCGGGTTTCCCAGCGCGGCTCGACATTCCGCCGGGCCGTCTCGATCCAGATCTGAAACAGCGTGGTATCCACTTCCTCGTGGTTATATTCGCTGTGCATGATGCCGCTGCCCGCCGACATTACCTGGATGTCACCCGCCGCGATGCGTCCCTGATTACCTAGATTATCCTGGTGGGTTATCGCACCGCTGCGCACGTAAGTGATGATTTCCATATCCTGATGAGGATGGAGCGGGAAGCCGGTACCGGCTTTAATCGTATCGTCATTCCACACCCGTAAAGGCGGGTAACCCGACCGGTTCGGGTCAAAATAACGGGCGAAACTGAAATGATGGCGGGCATCCAGCCAACCATGCTTCTGGTGTCCCAATGACTCGAATGGAATTACTTGGATCATTTTTCCCCCGACATTTCCACCAGATACGGATTATAATATTGCATTTCCATTATTTTACTAATTAACTATTGATGCTCGATACCAGTCGATCGAATAAATGTTCCCGACAACTTTTTCTGAGCGAACATCTCTAATTATCTGAGGATCGGGAACAATCCGGCGACCGGATGCATATTGTCCGATAATAACTAAGCTAATCACCAATATTTTATTGTAATTTCCGATGGCATAGGGTTATCGATGAAAATTGGTAAAATATGAATAATCTGATTCAGGAACTGAAGCGGCGGAAAGTCTTCCGGGTGGCCGGCATGTACGCTCTGGTGGCCTGGATCATCATGCAGATCGGGGAGGTAACATTCCCCGCGCTGCTGCTCCCGGACTGGGCCCTGACCCTGGTTATCGTGCTGTTGATTATCGGTTTCCCGATTGCGATCCTGCTATCGTGGGCCTTCGACATCACACCCGACGGAATTCAGCGGGATCGTACCGGCGAAACGCCAACCATAGCCGGCGCCAGCGCCGCGCCACGCCTGGCACTGCCGCTCAATGTCAAGCAGAGCCGCTACCGCAACCTTGGCTTTTTCATCCTTGGGATTATTGCCGTCGCCGTGACCGGATGGTTGTCCTTCCCGCAGATGTCCCTGTTCGGCCTGCAATCGTCACTCGAGGCCAATTCCCTGGCGGTGATGAATTTTGAAAATTTACGCGACATAGAAGACAAGGATCGCCTGGGACAGATTCTCCAGGAACTGATCATCACCGATCTTTCGGAAGTCGAATCCTATAAAGTATTCAGCAGCCAGCGTTTATTCGACCTGCGCAATCAGCTTGGTCATTCCAACAGTCGCACGATTGAACCGTCGGTAGCGCTGGAAGTCGCCCGTATGGCCGGGGCCGCCACCCTGCTT
>JBDRBK010000083.1:0-2312 GCA_043822705.1 Fidelibacterota bacterium | reverse complement strand
GCCGCGACTGCAAGGCGTCCGCCAAGGCAGCCATTAAGCGCTTCGGTTCGCTGCGGGCGGTGTTAGAGGCCGGTCCGGTGGAGCTGCGGAAAATTCCCGGAATCGGGCCGAACAATATCTTCGGGCTGAAACTGATCCCGGCCGTGGCGCGGCGCTACCTGGAAGAGCGTATCAGCGGCAGTGATTTCATCGAAAATTCCCAACAGGTAATCGAATTCCTGCGCCATTCCATCCAGGAGCGGGACCAGGAAGTATTCATGGTCATTTACCTGAACGGGCGCAACCAGATTCTGGGAACCGAAGAGCTGTTCCGTGGCACGCTGACTGCTTCGGCAGTCTATCCCCGGGAGGTTATTAAAAAAATCCTGGAGCGCAAAGCGGCTGCCGTGGTGCTTGTGCACAACCATCCCAGCGGTAACCGCCAGCCCAGCCGGGATGACCTGGCCATCACCGAAAAACTGAAAGCCGCCGCGGCCACTATCGATGTGGCAATCCACGATCACATCATCGTCGCCGGGAACGGCTACTATTCCCTGGCCGACAACGGGCAACTGTAATTACAGTCGGGCGCTCTGAGCGACGGAGCTCCAAAAGGCAATCCCGAGCTGGTAGCGGGTCAGCGAATAATAATCGCAGTTGATCCGCAGATTGTATTTGGCGCTGATCGACCAGGTCAGGCCGGCCGTCGGACAGACCGGTAACCGGTCGATAAACGAGTATTCCCGCTGGCCCAGATCGGTGACACCGCCGGCATGTTCAAGTTTCAGTTGCTTGGTGTTGGTGCCGTACAGGAAGGTTTTCAGCAGACCGGCGTTGAAATCCAGAGGGCCGACAGTCAGGCGCAGGCCGGCCTCGGCCGGATATTCATAGAATGTATATTGATTGTGATAGCGATAAGTGTCGACGCCGTCGCGACCATCGTTGACCTCGCCTTTTGTCCAGTAAATCAGAGCGGCGGCGCGACCATAAAACAGCCAGAAACGGTGCGAGATTTCAGCGCGACCGTACATGGCCGGTTTGCCTTTCAGGTCGGAGATGCCGCTGGTTTGCGAGGGAATCGTCAATTGATTAATCCCCAGCGCCAGATTCAGCAGCGCGCCGGTAGTTAATGGATAATCGTAACTGACACCGGTGAAAACAGTCCGGATCACCAGTTCCTCAAACGCCCGATCGCAACTGATCAGCTCGACGCCCATCTGTTGTCCCTGGTCCTGACGGGTATCGGCGCGGCCGGCCGGATTCTGGGCGGCCAGGATACACCCGATCAGAACCGGTATGATCAATATCCCGCGGCGTTTCATCAATTGGCCTCCGGCAGGGTGATGTCGATATAATTGGAAATATTACCGCTTTGACTGGTCGCGATAATGCGAATAGATACGCCTGCATAAGCGGTTGAGTATGTTAATGTTGTAGTAGTTACACCATATTCATTAGTATCTCCGGTTGGTGCTATTGAACCAAGATAAGTCGGTGACATCGTGAAATTGATTGTTGCTCCTTCAACCGGATGTGCATTTTCATCACTAAAGATTACTGTGACGGTGAGCGTCTCGGTACCGTTGTTGGGATTACCGCTGGTATTAACCCAGGCCAGGATCAGGCTGCTGTCGGGAATTGCGGCAATCGCAATTGAAACCGAGTCGACTTTAACAATGCCGTACCGGCCGTATACTTTCGCGGTTCCGGCGGTCGTGCCGGCGGTCAGAGTCGCCACTGCCGCACCGCTGGCATTGGTGACGGACAAGGCCGGGATGGTGCCGAGATCGGTGGACCAGTAAATCGTTCGGCCATTCAGCGGATTTCCGGTATAGGCGTCCTTCAGGATGGCGGTCAGGTCAACCGAGCTGGCGCCATCGGCCACCAGATTGTAATCATCGGCGCTGATCGAAAAATCCAGGGCCGAAAATTCAACAGTAACCGTATTTGTTATTCCGGCGGTAGCAGTCACCGTGGCCGTGCCGCTGGCGGTGCCGCTGGTCAAGCTGACGGTGGCACTGCCGCTGCTATTGGTCGTATCGGCTGCTGCGATTGCGCCCCGGGTGGTTGTCAGTTTGATCCCCCGGTTAACCACCGGGTTGCCGTTGGTGGTTTCGTGCAGGTCGATTGTAATCGCGGCAGTGGAAACGCCGTCGGCCGGAATCCGTGTCGGACTGGCGTTAAGCGCCATTGTCACACCCCGCAGATCGATATCCAGACTGTCACGGACACTGCTGTAATCGGCCAGCACCGCTTTGGCTTCGGCAACCTGATCGATCGTGCCGGCAACACCGGTGACAGTGGTGACAGCCAGTCCGGCGCCATTGGTGACG
>JBDRBK010000082.1:0-98564 GCA_043822705.1 Fidelibacterota bacterium | reverse complement strand
AAGGAAAGAAAAAAACGATTGATCGGTCAACGTAACCAACGTAGACTTTACTGGTCAAATCAGAATCATTGCCAATTAACCGGAAATGGATTATAGCGAATTAAATGCTGCTTATGCGACATCGTTCAAAAATCGCGGCGGACCTAGTACTTTGATTGTGAAACCAACCTGCATTTGATCGTAGTGGAAGGAATATATTGGACATGATTTTTTCTCTATAACTATTAGTTATGAAGAGTTTTCAGGCCACACAAACCATAATATTCTTTATCAATTCTTTTATTATCCCGCTTAACAATTCTTGATAAATATCCTCTCCCGGTATCTATAGACAATAATCAGCAACAGCGTGATTTCCGAAACCGGTGCAACGGCAAAGTTTATTGTTTTTTCAAGGCGTTGGGCAAGGGAAATAATGAAGAGTTGGAGTAGTGGAGTAATGGAGTTCGTCAACTAGCGCCACTCAAACTTTGATAATATCAAGTTCATATTTATTGGTACTCCAATTTTTACCCGGACATTCTGTCCGGAAAAATGTCCGGGTAGCTGTTTTTCCCAATTATAATGATACCAAACCGGAAATTCTGTCCGGGGTTATGTCCGGTTACCGCTATATCACCTTATATTGCAAAGAAGGACCGGCTCCTGTCTTCTTTACAAGCCCAAGTTTCTCAAAATGCCCCAGATGCCGTCGAGCAGTTCTTGAATCAACTCTCATAGCATCTGCATATTCGCCAGACTTCGTCTTACCACGGGTAGCAAGCCATTGCCAGCCTTTCTGCTCCGATTTGCTTAAAGCTTTGATTGTGTCCTCCTCAAGACTCATCACGGCGCCTTCGGCTGACCGAAACAATTTGAGTACAAGATACGGTGGATCCCATAAATATTGTGGCTGGGGCAGACCAAGTTCTTTTGCCCGATCCCGAAGTGAAGCCAAACCAAGGCCCTGTTCTTCCGCCAAACCCATCCGCGCAAAAACAAAGTGTAGTTCCGGGTTACGGCTCAACATAGGTGCACTGAAATCCTGGAGTTGATTTAACGTGATCGGTGATGGCGGTCCACCCGGACTCTGCACTGTCACTGTATCTTCTGTTACTATGAGCTGACACTTGGCACCAGTAATATTATAATCACGATGAATGAGTGCGTTGATCACGGCCTCACGAACCATTTCAAAAGGCAAAGCCGATTGTTCTTGACGAAGCACCCGGCTCCGGTCAAATACATTTGGGAGTTTATTTTTAAGCCACTGTTCCAGCTGGTTGGGAATCAAGACAGTTGGTTCGTCAAACTCACGTCGTTCTTTATCGCCATTTGGATAGTGAATGATCCCGAGTAAGCCTGCTTGCGGCATCACCATCCGCGGTTCTTTGCCAAATAAAAGATACCCAAATCCAGTAGGCAATAAAGCACCATTTTCCTCTTTCAGTAGACCTTGCCGGAGAAGACGCAAATTGAACGAATCAGAGCCGACAATATCGGTAATCTTCGCTCTCTGATGGTACATTTTCAGAGCATCATCAGAAAAATTAATAATCTCTGTATTAAGTAATTTGTCTTCCAATGGAGATAGCGCGATTTTCCCCGGTTCCTCTTTAATCTCAGTAGCCCGTTCCGTAGCCTGTTTGAGGAATTCTTCGTTTTCTTGTTCAATAACACCCTGAAGGTCACGGTCAAACATATGTACAATCACACCCTGGCGAATTAAATAACCAATACCTTTACGTGCGACCGTCGGGTCAGGGTCTTGGATACCTACCCAAACTTCCTTAATCCGGGCAAGATAAATACGCTCCGCACAAGATAATTTCGGATGCGTTCTTGCACCTTTCGCGCAGGGCTCCAGTGTTGCAAAAAGAATCGACCCATCCAATATATTACCATGATTCTTCCTTTCGAGCAGCGTATACTCTGCGTGATCACCGTGTCTGAGCTCTCCACGGCATGCAGTCTCGATAGTACCATCTGGTTTATACAAAACCACACCAACTTTCGGATCAACTTTACCATCCTTGCGGGATTCCGACACAGATTGGCGCATAACCTTAACTGCTAGTTCCATTAACTTGCGTGAATCGAACCGGAGTCTATTTAACACCTTAACATAATTCCTTATTCTAGTATTAGATTCTCTTGCCAATACTCCAATTATTATCTTCCATATATATAATTCAGAATATTATCCCTTAGTCTGTGAAAACCAGTATGGCATTTGAATGTGTTCATTTTCAGTATCATCCCTCTCCCGGAAACAAGCTGGAATAAATTACATCGGGGATACTCCCACGCCGGGTGCGACGGGGGAGTTTATTGTTATTGCAAGGCGCTGGGCAAGGAAAATAATGGTGATTCAGCAACCCTCAAGGTCGCTTGCTCTATGACCTTGAAGGTTACTCCGGGGATCCCTTCAGGGTTGTGATTACCAGCTGTCTCACCTGATGGAAAGCCGATGACCGGCGGACTGGCTGTGCCAAAATTTCATAGGGACAACACATGTGTTGTCCCTATGATAATATTGTGATTTCCGTATTTTCCGTACTGATCAATATGCGCATGTACTGTAATTACAATGTTTGTCGATATATTAATTTCCGTAGGGTACGGAAAGTTCTATCAAGTCACCATTAACCAGTCCAATATATAGCAACACGATATTTTTGATTTTCACTTAGCGAATGGCTTAATTTGTATCAGTCATCCAGCCTGGATTTCATTCGATTGAAACCGCGACCGGAAGGCTGAATACTTTTTTCCGCGAATCAAATCGGACTTGATCCATGGGACAGGTACTGAAGTCGACTCGAACTTATCCTTATCTGCTGATCGGGAACGGACGCCTGGCGCGTCACTTCCGGCATTATCTGCAGTTGCTGGGTATTCCCCACCGCCACTGGTACCGGCAATTGCCGACGCCAATAACCGCCACCCTGCGGCATGTCGAAAAAGCCATCGTCTGCCTGCCCGATGACGCCATCGCCGATTTTATCCACTGCCATCGTTCACTAAATCCCCACATTCGCTGGATTCACTGCTCCGGCAGCCTGTCCTTGCCGGAAGTGGAGTCGGCCCATCCGCTGATGACTTTCGGCAGTGAACTGTATTCCCGGGAAGTATATGAATCGATCTGGTTCATCACCGAAGCAGGCCGGACCCCCTTCAGCGAACTGTTACCGGAACTACCGAACCCGGCCCGCGCCATCCCGGCCGACCGTAAAAGTTACTATCATGCCTGGGCCAGCCTGGCCGGAAATTTCACCACCCTGCTGTGGCAGAATTATTTCCAGCGCCTGCACGACCAACTGGACCTGCCGCCGGCCGCCGCCGAGCCCTATCTGCGGGCGATTGCCACCAATCTGCTTACCGGCGGCGACCCGCTGACCGGTCCCCTGGCGCGGGGCGACCGGGCCACAATCGAAAAACATCGCCGGGCGTTGCAGAACGATCCCTTCCGCGCTGTGTACGACATTTTCGTCGAAATTTATTCCACCCTGGATAAACCGCGAGGTTCCCAA
The DNA here is from genome assembly GCA_043822705.1 of Fidelibacterota bacterium. Taxonomy (GTDB): domain Bacteria; phylum Fidelibacterota; class Marinisomatia; order Marinisomatales; family TCS56; genus JBDRBK01. Next base: position 95,052 of record JBDRBK010000082.1, on the reverse strand, counting down.
TCATGATCAGTATCAAGGATTTCCAACGTAAATTTTCCGCCCGCGAGCCGATCACCCTGGTCACCGGCTACGATTACACCATGGCCCGGATCATCAGCGCCAGCACCGTCGATGCGATCCTGGTGGGCGACAGCGCCGCCATGGTGATGCACGGCTACGACACCACGATCAACGCCACGGTCGATATGATGGCGGCCCATGTGACGGCGGTCCGCCGGGGCGCCGGCGACAAGCTGGTCATCGCCGACCTGCCCTTCCTGGCCCACCGCCACGGCCGGCGACGCCTGATGCTGGCAGTCGATGCAATGATGAAAGCGGGAGCCGGCGCAGTCAAGATCGAAGGCGGCCGGGCCCAGGTCGACAGCATCCGCTATGTCATCGAGTCGGGGATTCCGGTGATGGGTCATCTGGGACTCACCCCCCAGTCGGTTCATCAACTGGGGGGGTACAAGGTCCAGGGTCGGGGCCAGGCGGCGGAACAGGTGCTGCTGAACGATGCCGGACTGCTGGCGGAGGCCGGCTGTTTCGCCATCGTGCTGGAGATGGTACCAGCGCCGCTGGCAAAACAGGCCACCGGACAGTCATCGATACCGACGATCGGAATCGGCGCCGGACCACACACGGCCGGCCAGGTGCTGGTCCTGCAGGATCTGCTGGGAATGAACCCGGAATTCCGGCCGAAATTCCTGCGCACCTACCTGGACGGTTTCAACCTGATCCGGGAGGCCCTCGACCGCTTCACCGCCGATGTGCAGGCTGGCGAATTCCCCGGCCCGGAGGAGAGTTTTCACTGATGCGCACTTTCACCACCATCGCCGACTGGCTGACTTACCGGGAATCGGAACTGGCCGGCCAGTCGATCGGTTTCGTCCCGACCATGGGCGCCCTGCACCCCGGGCACCTGTCGCTGGTGGAGCGGTCCCGGTCTGAAAATGACTGCACCGTCGTTAGTATATTCATTAACCCGACCCAGTTCAACAATCCCGACGACCTGCGCCATTATCCCCGGGATATCGAACAGGATCAAAAACAGCTGGCGGCGGCCGGTACGGATGTGGTGCTGCTGCCGGATTACGCCCAATTGTACGGTGATAATTATCGCTTCCGGGTGACCGAGACCGAATTCAGCCAACTGCTCTGCGGCGCTTCCCGACCCGGTCATTTTGACGGCGTGCTGACGGTGGTGCTGAAACTGCTCAATATCGTCCGGGCCGACCGCACCTATTTCGGCGAAAAGGACTACCAGCAGTTCCGGTTGATCAAAGACATGGCGCAAGCCTTTTTCCTGCCGACCGCTATCGTGCCCTGCCCCACGATCCGCGAAGCCGACGGTCTGGCCACCAGCTCCCGCAACCTGAATCTGACCCCGGCAGAACGGCAACTGGCACCGCGCTTCGTTCACTGGCTGCGGGCCGGCAAAACCATTCCGGACACGATCGCCGGACTACAAGGGGACGGTTTTGTAGTAGACTTCGTAGAAGATCTTGCCGGTCGCCGCTACGGCGCCGTTTTTCTGGGGCGGGTTCGATTGATCGATAATATTGAGTTAAATCAAAACGGGGAATGAAACATGGCACGGGAAAAAATTCTGTTTAAGATCACCGGCTCGATCGCCGCCTATAAAAGCGCCACGGTCATATCGCGGCTGGTCCGGGCTGGGTACGAAGTTCAAACCATCGTGAGCAGCGCCGCCCTGAATTTCATCGGTGCCGCCACCCTGGAAGGTCTCACCGGCCGGCCGGTTTACCATGACCAGTTCGCCCCCGGCACGATGATGAGCCACATCAACCTGGTGAAATGGGCCGACCTTACCATTGTTGCGCCGGCTACAGCCAACACGATCAATAAACTGGCGGCCGGTAACGGCGAATCGCTGCTGCAGGCCCTGTTTCTGGCCCACGACCGCAGCAAGCCCTACCTGCTGGCACCGGCCATGAATACCAATATGTACTTCCATCCCGCCACCCAGAAAGCACTGCAGACCCTGGCCGCCTGGGGTGTGACCATTCTACCTACCGCCAGCGGACGCCTGGCCTGCGGCGATGAAGGTCCCGGGAAAATGCTGGAACCGGAAGACCTGCTGGCGGCAATCTGGGATAACCTGAACCATTCCCGCAGCGACCGGCCACAGATTCTGATCACGGCCGGGGGCACCCGCGAAGGTATTGACGCCGTCCGCTATCTGGGCAATATCAGCAGCGGACGCACCGGCGCCGCCCTGGCGGACGTCTTCACCGCTGCCGGGGCCGACGTCCATTTTCTGCACGGCGTCCAGTCCCAGCTGCCGGTCCTGCCCTGCTTTCGTGAACAGTTCAGCGACACCACAGATCTGGAGCAGCGGCTGCAGACCAAACTTCAGGATCCGGCGCTCACAGCTGTCATCCACCTGGCTGCCGTCAGCGACTACCGACCGGTCCGCCTGCAGGCCGACGGTACCAGCAGCGCCCTGCCCGATCAGAACAAGCTCGCTTCCCGGGCCACCGAAATCACGCTCGACTGCCGGCGCACCGACAAGCTGGTGGATACTATCAAAGCACAGGCGGCTAACAAAAATATCCGATTAGCGGCCTTCAAACTGCTGTCCGGCGCAACCGCGGCGGAGCGTCAGGAACAGGTGCGCGGATTGCAATCGCGTTGCAGCGCTGATCTGGTGGTGGCCAACGATATGAACGATCGTACCGGCGACCGGCAGGGCGGTTACCTGATTTTCGCCGGAAAGGAACTCCGGCCGGCTGGTACGGCGGCGGATGCCGCGGCGTTGGGACAAATCCTGGTTGATCTGATCCTGAAACCAAACGGGAGTGCCGAGCAATGATCCTGACTCTGGATGTGGGTAATACGTCGCTGCACGGGGGCGTATTCGAAAACGACAACCTGATCCTGCAATTCCGCAAACCGGCGCAATGGCGCAGTTCCAGCGACGAACTGGGCATATTTTTCCGGTCGGTATTGCGTGAAAACGGCATTGCCCCGGAAAAAATCACTGCGGTCTCCATCTGCTCGGTCGTACCCGATGCCGATCACTCGATCCGCAATTCCTTCCTGAAATATTTCGACTTGACGCCCTTCGAATTGCAGCCGGGGGTTAAAACCGGGCTCCAGATTCGCTACCGCAATCCGCTGGAAGTGGGAGCCGACCGGATCGCCAACGCCATCGCCGCCACCGAAATCTACCACGACCGCAACCTGATTATCGCTGATTTCGGCACAGCCACTATTTTCTGCGTCATCAACAAGGCGCGGGAATACCTGGGCGGTATCATCGTACCGGGAATCCAGATTTCCCTGGAAGCGCTGGTGCGCAAGACCGCCAAACTGCATTCGGTGGAGATCGTCAACCGCGAAACAGTCGTGGGGCGCACCACCGCCGAGAGCATCCAGTCGGGCATGTTTTTCGGGCAGATCGGGATCGTCCGCGAAATCACCGGCCGGGTCACAGCCGAAGCCTTCGGCGGCGAACAGCCGATCGTGATCGGGACCGGCGGTTTTTCCAGCCTGTTCGCCAACGAGGGGCTGTTCGACGCGGTCCACCCGGACCTGGTCCTGCACGGACTATACCGGGCCCTGCGCCTGAATCAACCGGCGCGTAATATTCATCAAAAACCTTAAACTTGACCATTGATTATGTACCGAACACTGCTCAAATCGAAGCTGCATCGGGCCACCGTGACCGGGGCCGATCTTGAATATGAAGGATCAATCTCGATTGATCCCGAACTGTTGCGGGCAGCCGATATCCTGCCCTACGAACAGGTCGATGTCTACGACATCACCAACGGCGCCCGGCTGACGACCTATGCCATCGTCGGTAAGCCTGGTGAAGTATGTCTCAATGGCGCTGCCGCCCGACTGGTGGTTGTGGGCGATCAGATTATCGTGGCCTGTTATTCCGAATATGAAGCCGCCGAATGGCCCGGTCACAAACCTATAAAACTACTGTTGAATAAATCCAATTCCATTGTAGAATGGATCGTTGATGATTGATCCGCAAGCTACAATTCCCACCCACTACCGTCAGGCGGTCACGGACCTGGTGCGCCGGGCCCTGGCCGAAGATATCGGCGACGGTGATATAACCACCCTGGGCACGATTCCCGAATCCACCAGCGGGACCGCCCGGCTGGTGACGAAGGCGGAAGGTGTAATCGCCGGTCTGGCAGTGGCGCAAAAAATATTTCAAGAACTGGATTCAACGATCATTTTTTCACCTCAGATCAAGGACGGTGCCAGCGTTAAAATCCAGCAGGTAATCGCCACGATTCAAGGTCCGGTCCGGGCGATCCTGGCTGGCGAACGCACGGCACTGAATATATTACAGCGCATGTCGGGCATCGCCACCCGGACGCGAAAATTGACAGCACTGCTGGCCCGAACCGACTGCCGGCTACTGGATACGCGCAAGACCGCCCCCGGCCTGCGCGTGCTTGATAAATGGGCGGTGGCCATCGGCGGCGGTGACAATCATCGCAGCGGTCTTTATGACATGGCGCTGATTAAGGAAAATCATATCCGGGCCGCAGGGGGCATTGCGGCCGCCGTCAATTCGGTCCGTGGTTATCTGAACCGGAACGATCGCCGGGACACGCCGGTCGAGGTCGAGGTCAAATCGCTGGACGAACTGACCGAGGCGCTGGCCCTGCCGGTGGACCGGATCATGCTGGACAATATGTCCCCGGCCGAAATGAGCGCGGCAGTGGTCCTGGCGGCGGGACGGATTCCACTGGAAGCCAGCGGCAATATCGACGATACCAATATTCGCCTGGTAGCGGAAACCGGTGTGGATTTTATCTCGGTCGGCGCCCTGACCCACTCGGTCACGGCCCTCGACATCTCATTATTAATCGAACAATGATCAGAATTCAGGATACGTCATGGCAATTTTAACCAAAACCGAAGTGCTCGATATTCTGCGCAATAAAACCGGAAAATCCATGCCGGAGGCGGTACTGGAACATAAGGCCGCAATCGTGATGCGGATTCAGGAATTGAAGGCCGAAATGAAGGCCGTGATTCTTGGCCACAATTATATGAAACCGGGCCTATTTTACACCGTCCCCGATTTTCGCGGCGATTCGTTGGACCTGTGCCGCAAGGCGGCCGAAACCGACCAGGATTATATCGTCTTCTGCGGCGTCCGCTTCATGGCCGAGACCGCCAAGCTGTTGAACCCGGAAAAAACCGTCCTGTTGCCGGCGGCCAAAGCCGGCTGTTCGCTGGCGGAAGGAATTTCCGCCGCCGACGTCCGGGAGTTACACCGGCAATTTCCCGGCGTGCCGGTGGTAACCTATGTAAATACCTACGCCGACGTGAAGGCTGAATCGGATATCTGCTGCACATCGAGCAACGCCGTGGCGGTTGTGGAATCGCTGCACTGCGACACCGTCATTTTCCTGCCCGATGAATACTTGGCCGCCAATGTTGCTAAGGAAACCGGCCGACAGATTATTTTTCCGGTAAAGAGCGGAACCGCCGTAGCGTTCGATACTATGCTGGATTATCAGATGATCGGCTGGGACGCCCGCTGTGAAGTTCACGAACAGTTCACGGTGGCCGACATCGAGCAGGTCCGCCGGCAATATCCGGACACGCTGGTGCTGGCCCACCCGGAATGCAGCCCCGCAGTGGTGGCGGCAGCGGACTTCTCCGGCAGTACCAACCAACTGGTGCGGGCGGTGGCCGACAGCGACGCCCCCCACTACCTGCTGCTGACCGAATGTGCCATGGGTGATAATATCGCTGCTGCGCACCCGGAGAAGGATATGCTGCGGTTATGCTCGGTGCGTTGCCCGCACATGAACGAAATTACCCTGGAAGACACCCTGCTGGCGCTGGAGCAGCGGCAATATGTGATCGAAGTGCCCGCCGCAATCGCCGAACGGGCCCGCCGGGCGGTTGACCGCATGATCGCCATCGGCTAAGCTGCCATGAACGAAGAATTCACTACTGATGTACTGATTGTCGGCAGCGGAATCGCCGGCACCACCGCCGCGCTGGAACTGGCCCGGCTGGGCGTGCCGGTCACGCTGGTCACCCGCGCCGAACAACCGGAAGAAAGCAATACCCGCTATGCCCAGGGCGGCATCATCTACCGGGGAACGGAAGATTCAGCGGATATGCTGATGAAAGACATAATGCAGGCCGGCGCCGATTACAACAACCGCGAAGCAGTGGACATCCTGGCGGCCGAGGGACCGGAACTGGTCCGGCGCATCCTGATCGACCGCCTGCAGGTTCCCTTCGAACGCCGCGAAAACGGCGATCTGTCGTTGATCAGGGAAGGCGCTCATTCGGTCGATCGCATCCTGCACGTGGCCGATTATACCGGGCGGGCTATCGCGACGGCCTTATTAAATACTGTCCGCGAAACAGCCGGCGTCCGGATTCTGACCGGTCATACCGCCATCGATTTGATTACTACTTCCCACCACAGCAACGACCGCCAGGCGCGTTATGGCCGGCGCTCCTGTGCCGGTGTTTACTGCTATGACCAGACGCAGGGCACGGTCCGGCGCATCCTGGCCAGGGCGGTCATTCTGGCTACCGGCGGCGTGGGGCAATTGTTTCTGCGGACCAGCAATCCCGCCGGCGCCCGTGGCGACGGTCTGGCCATGGCTTACCGGGCCGGGGGGCGGGTCCTGAACTGCGAATTCGTCCAGTTTCATCCCACCACTTTTTATCACCCCCATGCCAAGAATTTCCTGATTTCCGAAGCGGTGCGCGGCGCCGGCGGTCGGCTGGTCGACGAGCATGGTCAACCGTTCATGCACAAGTACAGTCCCGAATGGCGGGATCTGGCCCCCCGGGATATTACCGCCCGCGGCATTCACCAGGAAATGCTGCAACGCGGCGCCACCAATATGTATCTGGACGTCACCGGCATCGGCAGCGCCGACGAAATCCGCCGGCGTTTCCCCGATATCCAGCAATTCTGCCGCCAGTACAAAATCGACATTGCCACCGACCCGATCCCGGTCGTACCGGCGGCTCATTATTTCTGCGGTGGAATCTGGGTCGACACGGTCGGCCGCACTACCATCGACAACCTGTTCGCTGCCGGCGAAGTAGCCTGCAGCGGCGTCCACGGCGCCAACCGGATCGCCAGCTCGGCCCTGCTGGAGGGACTGGTCTGGGGCAGCCGGGTCGCGCAGCAGATCGGGGCAACACTGACTTCGTTGCCGCTGCCATCAGCAGACGATTACCCGGAATGGCAGTACACCGGTGATCAGCTCCCGGACAAGGCCCTGATTCAGCAGGATATGGAAAACATCCGCCAGTTGATGTGGAATTACGTTGGACTGGTGCGGACCACGCACCGGCTGGAACGGGCCCTGCAGGAATTGAATCATCTGAATAATCAGGTGGAAAGTTTTTACCGCCACAGTCGTGTCACCGACGAACTGATCGGCCTGCGGAATATGGTACTCAGCGCCCTGCTGATTACCCGCGCCGCTCACGCCAACCGCTCCAGTGTCGGCTGCCACTACCGGGAATAAGCATTAATTACAAATGGTAGAGACAACACCGGTGTTGTCCCTGCGTAATTACAGCAACCATTTCCTGATTCCATAGAACGTCAGCCAGGCGGTAACCAGCGAAACGCCGATTGCCGTCAGGGTGCCCCAGCCCAGCCCCAGCTCACTGTAAGTATACCGCACCGCGATCGCATAAACGCCCACATTGACCATGGCGCTGACCACCAGAATTTTCACCACCGCCCGGGAAAATTTATAGCCTCCGGAATGGTAGGTGATCACCATCGTGGAGGTGAAAATCACCGGAAATACCGCGAATATTCCGCCCAGTACCGGTCCCGCCAGTTTGCTCATGAACACCGCAAAGGCGATCAGGATGCCGGCAAACAGTCCGCGGGATACGATCTGAATGGTAGTATAATGGACGGTCACTTTGCCGTGGGCCGGAATGTGAGCGAATTTCTCCACGGCGATAAAATAGAATCCCATCAGTAGCAGCCAGCCGGTGACTGCCAGCGGAAAATTATCCAGCCCCGAAAACGCCAGTGGACCGGCCAGGGCGATCCACACCAGGAAGGCCCGGAACAGGGCCGTGATCAGGCCGCGCTTGACGCTGACCAGGTAGACCAGCGTGAATATGCCATTGATGCCCATGGTCAGCGGTACTACTGTGGTGGCTCGGACGGCCGCTTCCGGCGACTGGGTGATGCCGATGAACAACAGGGCGATGATAATTGTGGATGGCAGACCGCCGATAAAACCGCCGATTTTACTGCCGTACTTCTCGGCAATCAGGGTGCTGGCGGTGATCCAGATGCTGCCGACCAGAAAACTTTGGAGCAGTTTGTACCAGAAAAGTGTGTCCATGGCAGGGGTCAGGTTTCAGGGGTTTCGATACAGAATATTTAGCTATGAGTGTTGAGTGAATTTAGCAATCCATTAATTAATATCTCTGTGTTCTCAATGTCTCTGCCACAGTTTTTATTCCCCCATCAGCGGTGACTCATGCAGCCGGATCGTCAGATAAATAATCACCAATGCCAGCGCCACAAAAGTAATCAAGCCCGGGATCATACCAATTACGTTCATGCCGATAATGAACAGGATTCCCGATACCTGGCCGAACAGCAGCAGCAGTCCCTGGGAAGTTGACTCCGGTGCCGGGTGGGTCACCTCGGCGGCATACTGAAAGCCCACCGGTGCCCCGGCCCCCAGCAGGAAAAAGCCCAGTACAAACGCTGAAACCAACAACGGAATATAACCGGTAAAAAATGTCAGACCGATCAGACCCGGGGTCATGCCCCCCATGGCCAGCAGCATGAAGGCCTTGCGCTTGCGGTATTTATCCGACAGCGGTGGCAGAACAATCGCACCGATGATGCCGGCGATCAGCAGCATACCGCCCACCAGACCGGTCTGATCCACGGTGAGACCCTTGACCTCGCAAATCTGATCGATGACAGTGCTGATGGCGTTGAACATGCCCAGCCCGATGAAAAACATGAGCAGCAGCAGACGCATGTCGCGCTGCCGTAAAATATGTTTGAAACCTGCCAGCACTCGAAACTGCTCGACCTGTTCGCCGGCTTCCGGCGGGACGGCCGGTTTTTCCCGCAGGAAAATCAACAGCAAAACCGCAGCTGCGGCTGTGATGCTACCATAGGTCATCAGCATGGCCGGAATTGTGTGGGAGCCATCGACGGTCTGCACCACCAACAGCGGTGTCAACAGCATCACCAGTAAAATTCCCAGGAACTGGGCCAGCGTGGCGATCCCCACCGCCGTAGCCCGTTCACGGATCGGAAACCAGACCCCCGCCACCTTGGTAGCCGCATTCAGGATGAACGGCTGGGCGACGGCCAGTCCGATCTGGGCGATTACAACCAGCGTGTAACTATCTGCATAAACGCCTTTCATCAGACCAAAAATCCCGGTTAGCACCGCGCCGATCCCGACGCCGATCCGCAGACCGTAGGTATCGATGATAAACGAAGCCGGGATGCAGACCGCCAGAAACACCAGCATGAAAATCAGGGACAGGAAATCGATCTGCAGGGCGGTCGCACTATAGAACAGGCGTGCTTCCCGGGCAATTGGAGCGAAGGTCAACCACTGCATTTGAACGACGGCGTTGATAACTGCAAAAACGGTTAAAACTACCCAACGGTAACTCGAAACCCGATTCACATTCATATTTAGAGCCCTATTTATTTTCTAATCTGATTGCCGAAGTTAGTGATCGGGCCGGTTGATAAAAACCACTTATTAATCACCGGGTTAACCTGCACAATGACTCGCCACACCAGGATTGAAAGCAATTTAATGCTACCCCTGTTCAAACAACTGCCTAATTTCGCTCGTGAAATATTCGATTCACGATCCCGGATGCCGGCCAAATTAACAACTAAATTCATGTCGATCATGCTGATCGCAGCGACTACTTGGCTTACACCGGTAGCGGCAGCGGATTCCAGCGGAAACGGTACCGACCAACGCTATGATTTATTTCGCATAGCTTCGCAGCATCTGTTCACCTACGATCAAATCAGTATGCCAGCCAATGACGAACCAATGGGACTGCTGGGGCTGCTCTATACCGTAGAACTACCATTAGCCCTGTACTCCGGTGCCGGCATTTTTGGCGGGCTCACCGGCAATCAGGGTGGATTATTTACTCTGGGTATTGAAGCCGGCATCAACCTGCACATTCACCAGCACTGGCGTTTCAGGGCTGGATATTACTTTGGTGGCGGAGGAGGCAAGGTGGGTACCGGCGATGGCTTAATGACCCGCTATTATTATGGATTTAGTTACATCTCTGGCAAAGTTGGCGGTGGTATCCATTATAGCGATATCGCTTTCCCCGACAGTGAAATTCACGGTCGGCAAATCGGCCTGTCACTGGAAATACCGATCGGTGTCACTCTGGCCAGCCCGAATTATATGAACGCCGAAGTACCGCGACTGTCTCTGGTAAATTTAAATGGCAGGCCGCCACTGGGTTTCCAACAATTTACCCTGGCCTTGGTCCAACAGAATTATTTTCAGCGCCAAGGAACCCTCGATATTTCCGGCTTACCCCAGGACGGCATACTTCGGCTGTTGGGATTTGAGATCAGCAGGTCATTCAACGACCATTACTTCCTCCGACTGAAACTGGCCGGAGCCTACAGCGGGATACATCACGGCTACATGGATATTATCGGCGGTTTTGGTTACCAGTCAGATTATCTGTTCCATCTGATCGCCCTGACGGCCCGTCTCAACCTGGGCCTGGGCGGCGGTGGACACGTCGAAACCGGCGGTGGTTTCCTGGCGGGATTGGACGGCGGACTGAAAATTCGGCTCGGCCCTCTGCTGCGGCTGCAATTTTCCGGCGGATTTATATCATCCCCCGACGGAAATCTGCGTGCTGCCAGTTTTACCGCCCAATTAGGGTACCGGATAGATTTGGGCCTGGGTACGCAAAAAGCAACCACCGTCAGCACCTCGCCAATGTTCAAATTCAGTGGCTGGTCGGTCCGGTTATCCGACCAGGTGTATGATAAACCTCAAAGAAAGATTACCATGAAATCGGATGATGTCCATCTGGTAGGTGTGAAAATCGACCGTCTGGTCAATCATTACCTGTATCTTACCGGCCAGGGATTATTTGCCTATTCCGGCGAGCATGTAGGCGGTCTGGCCGTCGGGCTGGTGGGCACCGGTTTGCAGCATCGTCCGCTTTTGGATGAGCGGATCAACCTGTTTGGCGAAATATTGGTGGGCGCTGCCGGTGGTGGTCACCTGACTTTGGGCGGCGGAGCGATAACCCAGACTATGGTCGGTGCAGATATCCATATAAACTCTTCGGTCGCACTTAGATTGGCAACCGGTGAAGTTGTGGCACTTAAGGATGAGTTGGATAGTCAAGTGCTTGACATCGGTATTGTTTTTAGATTCTCACTGTTGACGCGGAAAATCACACGCCGTAACCTTGAAAGTGCTTTCCACAAAGAATGGTAACCCTTGATGGTGCGAATTTCTTTTATTAGTCGCCCCCAAACCTGTACCGGCAACAAATACGATCAAGCGACACTTTTCAAAGCAAGTTAATTCAATAAAAGGTTAAATTCCTGCCCATTTTCGATAGGAAAAATAGATGGTCAACAAACCACCGCCAGTGCCAGCCTGGAAATCGTACCTGAAAGTTCTGGCGATTTTGGCCCTGCTGTATTTTTTTCTGGTCAGCATCGGACTGATCGGCAGCGCTTTCAAGGGACTCGGGAAAGAATTTGCCGAACAATTGATCCGTACTTCGGCCGGTCCCCTGGTGGGTCTGTTCATCGGAATTCTGGCGACCAGCATTATACAGAGTTCGTCGACTACAACGTCCCTGGTCGTAGGCATGGTGGCGGCTGGTACCTTTGGCGACGATCCCCGCATAGCCCTGGCAACCGCGATTCCCTACATCATGGGTGCCAATATCGGAACCAGCATCACTAACACGATTGTGGCATTGGGTCATATCGTCCACAAAAAAGAATTCGAACGGGCTTTTGCCGCCTCGATCATTCACGATTTCTTCAATGTATTTTCAGTAATCGTGCTGTTTCCGATCCAATTAAAAACCAATTTTATCGGTAATAGCGCCTACTGGCTAGCGGAACGGTTCATCGGCACCAACACGGTGACTTTCAACAGCCCGATAAAAATCATTACGCAGCCCACCGTGCACGCAATCAACGAATTATACAAAATGCAGGAGCTGATCAATCCCTATTGGTTGGTACTGATTACAGCGCTGGTAATGTTGTTCCTGGCACTCAAATACCTCACTGTCGCCATCCGCAGCTTGGTGATCGCCAGACTGGAAGCCTTTTTCGATACGCACATTTTCAAGACTTGGATGCGTGCCATGGCTTTCGGCGTTATCATCACCATGCTGGTCCAGAGCAGCTCGATCACGACTTCGCTGGTAGTACCGTTGGCCGGCGCTAGCATCCTGACACTGCGTCAGATCTTTCCCTATACCCTGGGAGCGAATATCGGTACCACGATAACCGCCATTCTGGCCAGTCTGGTGGCGGCTTCAGTGGCGCCGGTAGCGGTGGCGTTTGCGCATCTGTTGTTTAATGTTTTTGGAATTCTGGTAATCTGGCCGATACCGGCGATCAGAAATATCCCTATTAAAATGGCCGAGACGCTGGCGGCACTGGCGATCCGGAACCGGATTTTTCCCGTGCTGTACATCGTAATTGTGTTCTTCCTCATCCCAATCAGTTTAATTTTCATTGCGAGGTGACTATGAACGTATTTAAAGATTTATTAAAACTCTGGCACCAGGAAGATCTGTTATCCCAAGCCTGGCAGCAAAGTTACGACATGCTGGACCTGTCCTATGAAATGTTTACCCAGGCAATCACAATATTGCGGGAGGGTTGCGACCTGGAAGTAGTCAAGGCATTAAAAGCACGCGATATCGAAATCAATAATTACCAGAAGGACGTCCGGCGCAAGGTGATGACCCATTACGCCCTCAAAACCGAGAACGTCGATCTGGTCAGCGGACTGGTACTGATAAACGTGGTGGTGGATATCGAACGATTAGGTGATTATAATAAGAACATCCTGGATCTGGCGATTTATCACCCCGGTAAACTGATCTCGGAAGAAATTTCGCCCAAACTAACGGCCATTGAACAGGAAATAATGAGCCGGTTTGAGGCCACCCTGACGGCGGTAAAGAGCCAGGATTCCGGTCAGGCCAAGGCCCTGCAGGCGACTTACCAGAACATGGTGAACGACGCTTCCGATAAACTGGTCAACAGCATCCTTACCGGCAAGACCAAATTTGGCGACGAAACCCTGACCGCCGTAGTAGCCCTGTACGCCCGCTACCTGAAACGGGTGGGCGCTCATCTGAAAAATATCACATCCGTCCTGGTCAATCCGTTTGATCTGATCGGTTATAAAATTGACGACTGAAAATTCGGCTACGATCGTACTGATCCGGCACGGGGAAGCGGCCGGATTCGGTCCTGATGGCACTGATTTTTCCCGGCCGCTGGCAGTAGGGGCTAAATTCGACATCGGCACGGTGGCTGCCGACCTGGTTGCCGCCGGACTCAAACCGGATCTGATTGTCACCAGTCCGGCCCGCCGTGCCGCCGAAACGGCCGCCCTGTTCAGCCGGGAAACCGGGTTTACCGGAAAAATCCGGTCCGAACCGCTGCTCTATAACGATGCCGCCGAAACGGTAATCAATCTAGTGGAAAAATACTCGATTCCGGAACTGACCCTGTACCTGGTCGGCCATAATCCCTCCATCACCCGGACGGTAGCGACCCTGGTACCGAATTTCAATCATGGTTTCGATCCGGCGACGGCCGCCGCCATCCGGATCCGGCACTGGCCGCACCTGAACGAATGCCAACTGATTGGTTTGTACCGACCCTAAATAAAACGGCCGATTGAATCAACCGGCCGCTGACATTGGCGTATATTTTCCCTTTATACGACAGTACCGCCCGCCGCAATAGTTTTACTGCGCTCGATTGACTGCAACACCAGGTAGCGATCACCGAATTTGGCCAGGTTCTCCATCTCCGTGTCAAACTGGTCGAAATGCCGCTCCTCGTCATTGACCAGTTCCTCGAACAATTTCTTGGAATTGGAATCGGCGTTGGCGGAACATTCATTGGCAGCCTGATTGTAGACCTTGATCGCGTCTATCTCGCTGGCTACGGCCAGCTCCAGCATTTTTTTAACATCATGGATTTTCTGAACTTTATCGGCGGCCTGCATTTCCACATCGCCCTTCAGAAACAGGATACGTTCCGACAGCCGCTCGACATGGAGCATTTCATCCATGGCGGTGCGCTTGAACAGGGCTGACAACAGGTCATAGCCCTGGTCATCGCAATGAAAATGAAAATACATGTACTGGTGTACCGCCGATAATTCGTCGGCTACAGCCTTATTCAATAACTCAATACTCTTGGCAAACATGGTTAGTCTCCTTTCTTGTTTAAAACTTGCGGTATTTTTCCGGCGGCAGATTGCAGATCGGACATTTCTCGCTCGGACGGCCATAATGGGTGTGTCCGCATACCGGGCAGACATATACTTCCGCCTCATCGATATCACCCCCAGCCTGAATTTTTTCCAGGGCGGCCTGGTACATATCCTTGTGGATTTTCTCCGCCTCAATCGCATAGAATATTGCCCGCTCAGCCCGTTTTTCACCCTGCAGCCGGGCGATGGCGTCATAGGCCGGGTACATTTCCTCGACCTCAAATGCCTCCCCGGCGATCCCGGCCTTGATATTTTCGGCGGTTGGGCCGATCAGTCCCAGGGCACGGGCATGGTTGTGGGCGTGCACCTGTTCGGCATAAGCGATTGCTTTAAACAGATTGGCCAGTCGGGGAAAGCCGTCTTTCGCGGCAATTTCACTGAAAGCCAGGTATTTCATATGGGCCATCGATTCGCCGGCAAAGGCGTCCTTCAAGGCATTCTCGGTCATTTTTTTCATGGTCTACCCCGTAGCACAAAGAAGTTAAGATACGGTGAATCCGCTGTGACCTGGACGCACCGTAGCAAGGTTCGTGGACGCGTCGAAGTTAATTCAATAACGGTACGGCTATCAAGGATTTGTAGTCCCGAACCATTATATGGGCGTCAGAATTCCGGTTAAAATGAATAGATCAACTTGAGATAGGCGTTATCGTTACCGGAAAATTGACCGATAAAACTGTCCTGTTCGCCCCAGAGGATGTCGATCCCAGTCTCCAGCAGAACTGCGTCGGCTAGTTTGTAGCCGAAAGTCAGTCGGCTCAATCCCGACTCGGTATTTTTATCATACAGGGTCAGCCAGCGCAGGCTGGCCTCTTCGTTCCAGAATGTACCGGAGATCATCAGCGTCAGCCATTCTTCAGTTTCAGCGCTATTGAGCATGGCCGGATCGTAATCCAGCACCTGTTTGCGTATGTACTGCCCGGAAAGACTGCTGCCCCAGGGACCGCTAACATCGACGCCGACCATGGCCTGCAAATAATCGGATGTCACCAGATTATCAAAAACCGGGGGATTCCCTGACAGAATCAAGGCCAACAGGTCCAGCGAAAAAGCCGGCTGCAGGTTAAAATTATAATCATCAAAAAAGCCGACTTCACCGCGGATTATCAGACCGCCGATCGGACGGGAAAAATTGAAACCGTACATCGTAGTACGCCGATAATACGGTGTCAGATACAGGTCCCCACCCTGCGGTACGGGATTGCCACCGATGAAATCAATCTGCATATTGATCGAATCAATGTTGGCGACCGGATTATCCTGATATGAATTGAGATACAATAAACTGATATCGGTACCAAGGGCGAATCCCGATATTTTGATGCCCAATTCGCCGTTGCCTCCGGTCGCCTCGGGCAGCTGCGCCGCTCCCCACTGAAATGCAACCGGCAGGGTCATCTGTGTACCGGGTTGCGGTTCGAACGGCACCAGCATCTGGGCCGGCCGGTAAAATTCCCAGGGACTACCCGCCTCGGCGAATTTCCACGGCTCAAATTTGGGGATGAACAGACACTCCACTCCCCAATTGCCGGCAAAAGCCCGGCCCTTGATCATCAGCGATCCCTGGCGGATATCATCGAAATCCTGCATCAGGAAATAGCGCAGGTCCAGCGGATTGACAATGTCGTTGATAAAAACGCCGTCGGCCTTGCCCCAGATCACCTGCTGCTTGCCGATCCGCAGGTCGAACCGTTCAAAAAACAGATCGAAATACAATTCCCGCAAATTGAATTCCCGGTAGGGTTCGGCGGTCTGGCGCTCATCGTTGAAATCGAGGCTGGCATAGCCCCGGACCCAGTCACCGGGCAGGGTCGTATTCAACCGGAACCGGTTGCGCAGTAGGAATACCGCCTTGTCATCGTTCAAATTGTAGGCCGTCCAGTTCTGTAGAAAACCGTTAAAACGCGGCTGGGCCGCCAGCGATCCGACCGTTAACAGCAGCAGGAAAAACGGGAATTTCCGCATCAATCAACACGCATTAAAAAACGTTCGGTGAAAAAATCGTCGCGGATTCCCGTGTCGTACTGGACATCAGAGATATCCATTAGTGTTTTATGCTCGGTCTGGACATTTTCCATCCGCATTTTCAGCACCGTCCAATAGGGACCGTTCTTACGCAATTCATCGATCGTCAGTACCTTCAGCAGGTTATTCTGCTTCTGATCGTAGAATTCAACCCGGATAGCCAGCCATTTTTCCTTGTCGATCCAGGTGACGCGCCGACGATAGGAAGTTTCGCCGGTGATCGGTACCGCTTCGATTTTGTAACAATCAACCGCGCCCAGCTTTTCCTCGCCTAACAGGGTGAAATGATCATCTTCGATGTCCCGGCCGCTCATGTCTTCGTAAGTGAAATCGCTGCCCATGAAATTTTCACCTTTTTCGCGGGCGACGATCCGTTTCACCTTGCCCAGGGCCGGCAGGAACAGCCACTGGTCGTCATCGCGGTCGTCGTTGTACTCCCACATCAGGAAGCCGGTCCCCTTGACGTCGGCCGGCTGCTGAAACCGGATCAGTGATTTGCTGGCAAATTCCCCGGACGTATAATTCCGCTGGTGGCGGGTAATCTCGCGGACACGTTCCTTGACCGTCCCGCGCTTGACTGTGACCAGTGTCATCTGGGTGGTCGCAATCATCGATTTCGGCTCCGGTTGATTATCCACCCGCAGCATGATTTCCCGCGCAGTCATTTGCCCAAAAACTTGAGCTGAGATTAATCCAATGATAATGATAAATTTCCGATACATTCTGTCCTCCAGTTCTATTCGCGATGCCCGTAGACAATCATCATGACCGGCGGCGTCAATACTAGCGCCAGTCCCAACGCCTTTAAAAAATTCTTGTTGAATTTCAATTCAGCCAGGCCCGACACCTGCAGGCAGATGATGGCGTAGACGGCTACGACAATACTCAGATTATCCAGCAAAAACTGACCTACCGCCGGCCACCAGTTGGCGGAGTAGCCACCGGACCCGGCGTACCAGTCCCAGAGCCAGATTCCGGCGGATATCAGCCAGTAGATCAGGATCAGCGCACTGAACAACATCAATACGCGGCTTACGGCCTTATCGGTTTTCATAGGGAGCCTCATTTGTATAAAAATTTGGGGTTCATCCAACTGATCAGGGCCGGCAGGATCGCCAGCGCCCCGAACAGACACATGGAAATTGACAGTACGATCAGAAAACCGAAGAAATATACCGGCATGAAAGCCGAAAGCGTCAGGACTGTGAAGCCGATGACGACCGACAGCGCATTGAAGATAATGCCCTTACCGGAAATCCGCAGGGTTGTAAAAATCGCCGACTGCAGGTCTTCTCCTTCACGGATGTGATCCCGCAGGTGCCAGAGGAAATGAACGGTGTAGTCCACACCCACGCCGATCATGATGCTGGAGAGCATGGCGGTGGCAAGATTTAGTTCAATTCCCAGGTAACCCATCAGGCCGAAAACCAGAATTATCGATGATGACAGGGGGATTATCGCTAAAAATCCGCCGACCAATGACCGGAAAACGAAACTCATCAGGATAAAAATTATCACCACCGAGACCGTCAAACTGATTATCTGTCCCCGGACGATCATCTTCGCCAGACTGCTGATCAGTGAAACCGGGCCGGAGATTTCCATCGGCAGTTCATCACCGAAATTGACCTTGATATATTGTTCCGTATCCTCGGTCATTTCAACGACCTTGCTGGTATTGATTTCTTTCAGCCGGGCGATCATCAGGGCATGCTGCGGTTCATCGATGTCGTCCATGAAACGCTCGATATCGTCGGCGTTGCCGGTCATCCCGTACAGGAACAGGTACTGGGCGATCAGGTTGCGATCGTCCGGGATTACCTCATATTCCTCCGAACCCTCATGAAAAGCCGAATTCATGCTCTTGATCTGATCGACAACGGAAAACACGTTGGAAACCAGGGGATGCTTTTTCAGATGCGTGGCCAGTTGATCGATTTTCCCCAATGTTTCCGGGTCCTTGATATCACCATTGATCAGTACCAGCAGCTGAGTCGATCCGCCAAACAGGCGGGTGATGGCATCGTTGTTCTTCCGCAGGTGGGAATTGGGCCGGAAATATTTGTCCGGGTTGGCATCCACGACGACGCTCTCGATGCCGATACCGATGATCAGCATCACTGCAATCATAATCAAAATAAAGGGCTGGCGAAAGCGGATGAAAAAGGCGCCCCAGCCGTGAAGAAATTTGTTCATCCGCTCCATGCTGCCGGCTTTTTCCAGAAAGCGCGGCTGGCGAGCGACGCTCAGGGCGGCCGATATCAGGAAAATACTGAAAAAGAACGCCATGGTGATGCCATAGGACAGGAACAGGCCAAATTCCCTGATCTTCGGTAAAACATGACCCAGCAGACTCAGGAAGCCAATTACCGTGGTGATGCCCGCCAGCAGGATCGGACCGCTCAGGCGTTTGATCGTTTTCTTGATCATTTCCAGTTTGGGGCCGGTCGGATCAGCATGAACGTACTCGTAGTAATGCGCAATTATATGTATGCCGTAGTCATTGGCGATAGCGATCAGCATGACCGGTACCAGCACGCCGATAAACGGCAGTTGATAGTTGATCAGGGCCATCAGTCCGAACGTCCAGACGATCGAAATGATCACGACACTCAACGGCAGGAAAACACCCAGCCAACTGCGAAAACTCAGGGCCAGCAGAATGATCATCAAGGCGATGCCGTAGGGCATGAATGTTTTCATATCGCCCTGCATGAATTCGATCATTACCGACCGGGTAATCGGCAGTCCGGAAATATAGATTTTATCATCGCCGCGGAATCGATCGACCACCCGTTCCACATCCGCGCGCAGTTTATTTTCGTCATAACCGAAACTGCTCTCGACCCGGCACATGAACGCCATGCCGGTAAAATCCGCCGATACTATGTTCAGGTATACCAGTTCGTTATCCCTGATTTTATCCTGCAGGGCCATGAACTCTTCCACCGTGGCAGGGTAGATTTCCAGTACATCCTCAACTACAAAACCATCCGCCGAACTGGCAATATGGGGAGCATTATAGAGCGAAATGATACTTTCCAACTGATCCAGGTTTTCCAGTGAATCGTGGAGAGCCGCATATTTTATCAGGCTTTTTTCCCAGAGGATGCTGTCACCCTCCACACCAACGATAACGATCTCGGTTCCGCCGAACAGTTCATCCAGTTTGTCCAGGGTTACGATCGTGGGGTGATCGGACGGAATCATCGATTCCAGACTCGGATCAAACTTCAGGTCCGGTATATTCCACAGGAATAACAGCGTAAAGAAGATCGTGCCGCTGATGATAATCCGCGGGTAACGCATGATGAAATTAAAAAGATTCGACATGTTTCCGTCCTTCTGCGGTAAAGGTACCGATGGTGATAATTCTGAAGAAAAATCTGATTGTATCGGGAATCGCCAGATTGTTCCGGACCAGGAATTCCGGTTGAAAAATCGAGTTGATCATCTGCATCAGCAGCAGTACAAATTTATCGACGTCCAAATCCTCGCGGACATAGCCGGCCGCGCTGGCTTCCTGTAGAATTACCTGGAACTGCCGGCGGCGGTCGAAACGGAATTCTTCCACGATCTGCCAGATTTTAGGGTAACGGAGCTTTAAATCAAGCAGACGCTGGGTCGGTATCTGGCTGAGGAAAGCCGCCACATAACGAATAATACCAATAAAGCGCAGCAGCGGATTGGCTTCACTATCAATGATATCCAAAATTTTCAGTTCGACATCTTCAAGGGCGAACCGGATCGTATTTTCGATCAGTTTCTCCCTGGATGCGACCGTCTGATAAATCGTTTTCTTGCTGACACCCAGCCGCGCAGCCAGATCTTCGACGGTAAACGACCGCAGGCCATCCTGGATTAACAGTTGCCAGCCGGCTTGAAATAACTGAATCTCAAATTTGCCGTATTCTTTGCTCATTGGAAACGATTTACGTTTTTATCGTTTCCAATTTAAAAAAGCGGTTCCCCAGTATGCAAATCCAATTTATGTTAATTGATAAAATTCAATCGTCCTAAATTTGTCCCGATGTTGCCCGAAATAAAAACCGTATTGAAGCCGCGGCCGCGGAAATACCGCAATATCGCCCGGCACTTGTCGCCGTTGCTGCTGACCCGTGAAGACAGTGGTGATGGTTTCTCCGAAGCGGATATTTTCAACGATCTATCCGGCAGCCGCGGGACCGGCCGGTTCCTGGGCCTGTTCAGCAAACTGGGAATTCAGTTCGCCCTGAAAAAATTCGGCGTCCTGCAGGCGCTGGAAAATCTAGGCCTGACGCAGCCAACGATCTATCTTGATACCACCGATTCCTACAAACACCTACTGCGAATCGTCCATCAATCCGCCGAAGATACAATCGTCTCCGGTGAAATCGTCGCCCGTCGTGGTCATTTCAATCTGCCCCCGTTGTCCGGAATCCGGACCGCTCCCCGAGGCAGCGACCTGATTATCATCGAGTGGCTGCTGCTGCAACATCCACAAAAACCATTCACCCGGTTCCGGCCCCAGTTGCCCGGCCAGGAATTTCCGGGACTGGGCATCGGCCGGCTGGTTTATGAGACGCTGTACTGGGCCGCCCGCCGTGGCAACGCCGACGGAATCCTGATCGTCCCCAATTACCTGCACACCGGCCTGTTTTACGGCCGTCAGTTCCTGTTTGTCGATCCGGCGCAGCAGGGCCTGATCCATTATATCGAGAAGCAACTGCTGCTCCGCCACCGGCTCGAGCGCTTGACCTGGGCCTGCACCGAAGGCCAGATTCGCGACCGCAACACCCGGCAGGTCTTCCATTGGCAGCCGGCCCCGATGATCATGCCGGTTTCACTGAAGATAAAAGATTATTTTTCCTCGCCGGAATACTCGCGCCGCGTTCAGGAAAACCGCCAGCGTTTCCGGCTTTCCGTTAAAAGTGGTTACCGCAAACATTTTGACAAGTCCTGGCAGGTGGCATCCTATGAATAGTCAGCCGCTAAAATTCAGCATCAACGACCCGGTAGTGATCCTGGCGGGCGGCCAATTCCCCACCCACCAGCGACCATTACAGGTCTTGCATGCCGCCGGCTTTCTGATCTGCACCGACGGCAGCGCCGACCGGGCACTTGACAGCGGTTTGAGGCCGGACCTGGTAATCGGCGACCTGGATTCGATCGGCCGGCCGCTGGCGGAATATCCCTGCCCGGTCATAGCGGTCGCGACCCAGGACGACACCGATCTCGAAAAAGCCCTGAACTGGTGTCTGGAGCAGCAGATTCATCTGATCACCTTGACCGGGCTCAGCGGCGGCGGTGATGATCATGCCCTGGCCAATCTGCTGATCCTGAACGCTTACAGTGATCGGTTGGAGGTCCGTGCGATCAGTGATTATTTTACGATCGACTGCCTGTCCGGCAAACGGGAATTTGCTTCGGTGGCCGGTCAGCGGGTGTCGCTGCTAGCGCTGGAGCAATCGCCGGCTGTGACCACCAGCGGGTTGCTGTACAATCTTGATAACGAACCGCTGCCGGTATCGGGGCGGGGCATCAGTAACCGTGCCGGCGGTACCACTTTCCGCGTTCGGTCCACCGGGAAAATCCTGATCTTTCGCGCCCATCCCGAATGAGCCTGAACATCGCGACCCCGGACGCACTGGTCATCCTGCTGTATCTCGGTCTGCTGATCGCGCTGGGCCTGGCGCGCAGCCGGGGCAGCCGTTCCAGTCCGAATGAATATATCCTGTCCGGCCGCCGGCTGAGCCTGCCGGGCTTCGTGGCCACGCTGGTGGCGACCTGGTACGGTGGCATCCTCGGAGTGGGTGAAAACACCTTCAATTATGGCATCCAGACCTGGGTTATTTTCGGACTGCCGTATTATTTTTTCGCGATCCTGTTCGCGGTCTTTCTGGCCGGGCGCATTCGCCGGCAGGAACAGCTCTCGATCCCCGATCATTTTCACCGACATTACGGTCGTTATCCCGGCATTCTGAGCGCCGTCTTCCTGCTGTTCCTGTCCAGCCCCGCACCCTATATTCTCAGCATCGGCATCCTGCTGCAGTTTGTTTTCGGCATCTCCTTCGGTTGGGCCCTGCTGGCGGCGACCGTGTTCAGCCTAGTGTACATCTGGTTCGGCGGTTTCGGCGCAGTCGTCCGCACCGATATCCTCCAATTCGTCCTGATGTTCGCCGGTTTTATCATCCTGCTGATTTTCGCCTGGATAAAAATCGGATCACCGCTGCAGGTGTGGCAGAATCTGCCGGTGGGGCACCGCGACCCAAGTGGCGGCCAATCGCTGCAATTCATCCTGGTCTGGTTTTTCATTGCCCTGTGGACATTTGTCGATCCCGGTTTTTACCAGCGTTGCGCCGCTGCCCGTTCACCGGCCGTCGCCCGCAATGGAATCCTGGCAGCGGTGGCGTTCTGGCTCGTTTTTGACCTGCTGACCCTGTTTTCGGGACTCTATGCCCGCACCGTTTTAGACGGCGGACCGGCCTTGTTCGCCTTTCCCCGGCTGGGACGGGAAATCCTGCCGCCGCTGTACTACGGACTGTTCCTGACCGGGATTATTTCCACGATCATGTCCACCATCGATTCCCTGGGCCTGATCAGCGCCGTCACCTTCGGCCGGGATATCGTCTGGCGCCTCAAAAAACAAGCCGACCCCACTCAACTAAGCCGCTACGGCCTGCTGCTGACGGCCCTGATCGCCCTGCTGCTGGCCTGGCAACTGCCGTCGGTGGTTCGACTCTGGTACGTGCTGGGTTCGCTGCTGGTGCCGGGTCTGCTGCTGCCGTTTTTACTGACGTTTTCCCGGGTCCGGTTGCAGTCCACCGCCGCCCTGCTGCTGATGGCCGCACCGGTGATAGTGGCGGGCGGCTGGTATGCCGCCGGCGACGCCGGTTCCTATCCGCTGGGCCTGGAACCGTTTTATCCGGGCATGTTCGTATCCCTATTAACTGCTGGTATTGTGGGAGTTACCGGGCGGACCTGAAATATATTGCTTATTTCCACGGCCCGGATATTTGTATATTCACTGCCCTCTTTTTCATGTAAAACACAGAGGGTGTACCGTACACTGATATGGCAATCGAAATCGAACGCAAATTTTTAGTCACCGACGATCGCTGGCGCAACCTGGCGACCGGAGTTTTTTACCGGCAGGGCTATCTCTCCACCGACCCGAACGCCATTGTCCGCGTGCGGATTGCCGGCGAGCAGGGATTCCTAACGGCGAAAGGGCGGTCCGCCGGACTGGCGAGAATGGAATTCGAGTACCCGATCCCGGTTGCCGATGCGCAAATTATTCTCGACAACCTGTGCCGGAAGCCGTTAATCGAGAAATACCGCTACACGATTCCGATCGACGGCCTGACCTGGGAAGTGGACAAGTTCACCGGCGTTAATGCCGGCCTGATTGTCGCCGAGGTTGAATTGCCGGAGCAGAATCATAAATTTAGCAAACCGGACTGGGTAGGCCGGGAAATCAGCGACGATCCACGCTATTTCAACGCCAACCTGGTCGACCATCCCTTTGAAAAATGGTAATTGATCGGATGCATTATGCAGTTATTTAAAAAGACCAAGGCGCTGGAACTGAAAATGAACGAATTCCTGGATACGACCTGTGAAACCGGGATGGTATTTCTTGAGGGCGTCAAACACTATCTGCGGGGTGATATTCCAGCCCTGGAACGGCAGATTCAGACGATCCGCAAAAAAGAACAGCGGGGCGACCAGTTGCGGCGCGAAATCGAGGCCCAGCTTTATACCGAAACGCTGATTCCCGAATCGCGCGGAGATGTTCTGGCGCTGCTGGAGAATACCGACGACCTGTCCAACAAGGCCAAGAGCAATCTGATTGAACTGAATATCCAGACACCGAAAATTCCCGAGGAATTCCACAAGGACATTCTCGATCTGGCCAAGTATTCCAACCACGCCATCGACGAAGTCATTAAGGCCGTCCGGGCTTTTTTCCAGAATCCGATCGCCGTGCGCGACTACCTGCACAAGGTCTATCATTTTGAGAAGGAAGCCGACCGGCTGGGGGAACGGCTGAAGACAAAAATTTTCAAATCCGACCTGATGTTGAGCGAAAAATCCCACCTGCGCTACTTCGTCCAGCATTTTGACGACCTGGCCAACAAGGCCGAGGACGTGGCCGACCGCCTGGCGATCTATACCATCAAGCGTTCGATTTAACCATGCTGCTGCTGTTTTTCCTATCCAGCGGCTTGTTCCTGGGCTGGTCGCTGGGCGCCAACGACGCGTCCAATATTTTCGGTTCGGCGGTGAGCACCAAGATGGTGAAATTCCGGACGGCCGCCATCATCGCCAGCATTTTTGTGATTCTGGGGGCGGTGGTTTCCGGCTCCGGTACCAGCCAGACCCTGGGACAATTAGGCTCGGTCAATATGATCGCCGGCGCTTTTATCGTTGCTCTGGCGGCCGGTTTAACGCTGTTCCTGATGACCAAACTGGGCATCCCGGTGTCGGCCTCCCAGGCAATCGTCGGGGCGATCATCGGCTGGAATTTCTTTTCCGGCACGCTGACCAACTGGGGCACCCTGATCAACATTTTCAGCGCCTGGATCAGCGGTCCGGTGATCGCGGCGATCATTTCCTTCATTTTCTATAAAGCACTGACCGCATTCACACACAGGATCAATATTCATCTGTTTCGGCTGGACGCCTACACGCGCGCCGGCCTGCTGGTCGTCGGCGCTTTCGGCGCCTATTCGCTGGGCGCCAATAATATCGCCAACGTGATGGGCGTCTTCGTGCCGGTGGCGCCTTTCAAGGCGATCAGCCTGTACGGCTTGGGGGAATTGTCCAGCACCCATCAGTTGTTTCTGCTCGGCGGAATCGCCATCGCCGTCGGTATTTTCACTTACTCTCAGCGCGTTATGCGGACCGTGGGCAAGGATATCGTCCATCTGACACCGCAGGCGGCGTTCGTCGTTGTGCTGGCTGAATCGGTGGTGCTGTTCCTGTTCGCTTCCCGTGGTCTGCACGACTGGCTCACCGCCCACGGCCTGCCGGCCTTTCCGCTGGTACCGATATCCAGTTCGCAGGCGGTGATCGGCGCCGTAATCGGGATCGGCCTGACACACGGCGGCCGCAATATCCGCTTCCGTACTTTACGAAAAATCGCTCTGGGTTGGATTCTGACACCGCTCCTGGCCACGGTGATGACCTTCGTCGCCCTGTTTTTCCTGCAGAATGTATTCGATCAAAAAGTATATTACCCGATACATTACCAGGTGACCGAAACAGTGGCGGAACGTCTGTGGCAGGAGGATATCCAACCGGATCGGAACCTGACCCTGCGGTCGTACAACGCCCGCCAGTTCCAGAAACTGTTAAGCACCGATGGCCGGTATGACGCCGTGACGCAGGCGCAGATTTTCCGCTATGCCGAGCTCTACCGGATCAGGATCGAAAACAGCGGATATTTCGGCGAGCGGGTAAAAAACTGGTTCAGCCCGTTGCAGTTGGAAATTCTGGCCGGACTGGAAGGGGAAGAATTTCAGTTCAAATGGCGGCTCGAGGAGCGGTTATCCGCCACCGGGATCGAATGGCAGGCCGATCAACTGGAATATATCTACAGCTATTTCAGAGTCGAGGAGTAATCAGCGGACCGGGCTGTTTTCCGCCCGGTACTTAATGCCCCGCAGCATCCGCCGTTCCATCACAAACGCCAGCGGTTCCACGAGCATCGGACCGTAGCTCAGTCGTTCGGCCAGCCGGTCGCCGTATTTATACCGGCCCCGGACCAGCATCCGGGTGTGCTGCGCATCGATTTCCATCAGGTAAAACGCCCAGGTCAGGTCGGTCGTGAGGTTTTCGACATCATCGGCATCATCGATAATGCCATTGGCGTACAGGATAAACCAGTGGCCCGGCTGCATGGCGACCACCGGTAACGGCGGCGTCTCGGGATGCAGATAGATTTCCGTGCCCACTTCCAGATTCTGAAATTCCGCTATGATCGTATCAGCGTTGTGTATTTCACAGCCGATCAGATTTTCCAGACCTGCATAACTGTAAGACCCGCCCCGGTTCTGGCCGATTTGAACCAGCCAGGGCCAGACTTCCGTCCGGGGTGCGGCGATCGTGATCGCCCGGGTGTAACTCCATCTGGGATCATTGACCAGGATGTCACCCGGCAAATTCAGCTTCATTTCCTGGGCCGTCGCCCCCCAACTGCAACGCCAAGGGCGCAGCCAGGGCGCCGCCAACTGGAAACCGATACTGGCCGCCCCAATCAGGTTGGTCCGGAAAGCCGTATCGGTTCCCGGTTCGCAGCTATTTTTACTGATCAGGTCATTTGCACCACCGGTGGCGGGAATTTCCCGCAGGTAGCCCAGATTGGAAAGCGTCGGACTAACGGCCCCCGCGTACAGAATAATCACTACCAGCAGCGACAATGCATAAAAAATCAGTTTTTTCATAATGATTATCCTTTCCTGGGTTCTGACATTGTCATACCCGGTCAACAGGTCGAATGAATCAAAGCGCCAACCGGTTTATCCGCACATAATTGATTGTACAACCGGACCGCTTTTTTCGTCCGGATAATATGCATTTCGATTCCCTTTTGCTGCAATAATACCCTGGTCTCCGGACAGACTCCCAAACGTCCCAGCATACCGGTGGAAAGAATCACGACCTGAGCACCATGCTCCAGCAGCTCCTGCACATCTGCCGGCTGGATGCCGGGGCTGTGGCTGGTGCCGGTTTCCCGCCAGTCCCAGACCCGGGCGCCGCCGGGGAACAACATTACATCCCTGAAAGGATCAAAACCTTCCACAATTACTTTCCCCCAGACAAACCTGACGATCCGTGGAATAATCATCGTTTCACGTAATCACAGACTTTTGAAATACCCCGGTACGGGAATATCCAGCATCGTTTTCAAGCCCGGACCGGCATTGCCGATCGCCCGCAACGCGTTGACCGTAATCGCGCAGGTAGCCACGTCGCCTTGAACACCGCCGGGGATGCTGGATTTGAATCCGGGGTTGCCGCTGATCTCGATCGAATCGACCGGATCCGGCTCGCCGACGGCGGCCCGGAAACGCAGGCGAATGACCTCCTTACCATTCAGCCAGCCGCTGCCGATCTGTTCCACGCCACAGGCCTGACCCGCCTCGATCGGCCGGAAACCGGTGGTGATTTCAGTTTCCGCCATGACCGGTTCCAGTGTTTCGGTGACCTGATCCAGTTCCCAGTTGAAGCAGCCGGCGATCAACTGCACCGATTCCACCAGTCCCACATGGCGCAGGCTGCCGCCTGAGACTTTTTCGGCAAACTGATCGAGGGTCAGTCCGGCGCCGATCTTCTCCTGAAAAGGAATCCGCCGGCTGGAAGCGTCCTGTATACGCTCGACGCTGATTCTGGTTACGTCCTGGCAGACCGCCGACAGGACACTGGGGAGGTAGTCCATCAGAAAACCGGGATTTACACCGGTACCGACACAGGCGACATTGTTATCCCGGCAGATTCGATCAATATCGGCCGCCAATCCGGGATTGGTGCGCCAGGGGCAGGATAATTCTTCGCAGGTCGATACGATGTTCAAACCAGCCTGAGCCAGACTGGTGATTTGCGGCAGTATCTTGTCCAGACCGGATACGGTCGCCAGAATCGCCACATCAGCCCGCTGCTGGCCCAGACCGGAAGCCAGATCCCGGGCGACTTTAACACCGATCGGAGCGCCACCGATCAACTCCCCCACATCCCGACCGGTTTTCTGCGGATCGATATCGATGGCGGCGACCAGTTCCAGACCACCTCGTTCCAACAGATAACCAACTATTTTCTGTCCCAGCGGGCCCAGCCCGACTTGTACGATTTTCAACATTTCCACCCCTCAATAAATATTCGGTTGATTTAACGCAAATATTTCCCTTGCGATACTACCCTCCGGTAACCCGTTAAGTTAGCATTAATTGGAAATAAAGCTATAACAATATCAAACATTCTTTTGAACGCTGGCCGAAATTTCCAAGGGCGTTTTGCCGCGAATCAGCGACCGGCGGAATGCCAACGTCGACGCCATCACCGGCGCCACGACTACCAGCAAGTCATCGATGAAAGCAGTGGAGCAGGCCCTGATGGGGAAATGATTATCGCTGCCAAGGGGATTCCGGTTCAGCGGTCACCGCCGGATTGCAGACAGATCGGACTGATTTCAACCGGCAGATCGGATAAAAAAAATAGAGCCCCGGTGGGGTAACCG
Source organism: Fidelibacterota bacterium (assembly GCA_043822705.1). Classification (GTDB taxonomy): domain Bacteria; phylum Fidelibacterota; class Marinisomatia; order Marinisomatales; family TCS56; genus JBDRBK01. The sequence goes on along the minus strand of JBDRBK010000082.1, from coordinate 66,282 downwards.
GGGCTCTGGGGAGGGTGTATTATATAAGACAAACCTTCAGAATGTCTTTGAGTGACGTGTTCAGATCAAATTTGAATTTCTCAATATTAATTTTTGGTTCATGCCATACGCCGTAATTACCGGCCATAATCAGCTTCTGAATATAGCTCTGGGTCAGGGCGTCGGTACAGACATTATCGTACCAGCGAATGTCAATTTTCGAACTGTTGGCGGCGATGGCACCTAAGAGAGCGGACAGGTAAGTCTGGCGATTTTCCGTATCCGTGTTGATCTTACAGAACCCGGCTCCTATCAGGCCCTGGATCTGGTCCCAGTCTGTGCCAACAAAATCCGACCATTTCTGGCTGCTGTCGGACGGATCGTGCATTTTTCCGATCTGTGCGACAGCATATTTTACAACATCTGGATATAAAGTGGAAGCACCATGTGCAACAAAAATGATTTCTTCGTCGATTTTATTGGCGATTTTGAGCAATTCGTGGGCTAAAGTGATGTTCAGCTTCACTTTGGTGCCCGGCTTGCCCTTGTTCGGACCGTGCATGGTGCCGATGGTGGGGGCCAGCATTAGGACGCCGGTTTCACGCAGGAATTTATCCAGTTCGGTGGGATTGGTATAGGTTGAGAATTCGGATTTGGTATCCTCGTCCTCTTCGCCGGCCAGCACGCCTAATTCGCCTTCCACCGAAATGCCCAGCGGATGGGCCATGTCGACCACTTCCCGGGTCAGGCCGATATTCGCGGCCAGGGGCAGGCCTTTCTTGGTTTCCTTGTCGGTGGAATTGTCGGCCATGACGCTGGTCAGCAGTTGCACCGAAGCCTGCACGACCTTGCGGCCGCCTTCACTGGTATAATCGCCGTGGTCCAGATGAGTGGCGACTTTGACCGTGGATTTCTTGGCCATCTTTTCGACATAGGCCGTTGCCATTTCCAGTCCGAAGATCGGATCGCCGCCGCCGAAATGTTTCAGTGCGGAGGCGGAAAAGGCCAGCAGGCCCGAAGCGCCCAACAGGTCGAAGGCCGAAAAGGCGGCGTTGATGCCCTGGAAAGTGGTGACGTTGAAGGCCGGTAGAGCGTAACGTTCGCCCCGGGTGGCGCCTTTTTCACCGTTTTTAGCTTTCAGAGTCAGGGCATGGGCGGTGGTCAGATTATCGGGAAACCGCCGTGACAAATTCAATTTCGGGGGTGTTGTACTCATAATGGTCCTCTATTAATATACCGGTTGTTGAATAATTATTCCAATATTTTTCCCAACGGTTGACCGATCTCCGCCAGCATCTGCCGGAACCAGTCAGTGTCGATGTCGAATGGTTTGCCACCGGCGATGCGGCTGAAATCGATCAGGCTCAGAGTGCCGTTTTTATCCATGTCCAGTCCGGCCAGACCGCTCTTCCCGGTCAGCGCGGCTTCGGCCGCCAGTGTCGCCGAGCGTTGAATCAGGTCCAGGTCGCGGGCGTTGGGGGCGGCGGAGCGGGCGAAGTAGCCGGATTTCTGCACCAGCGTCTTCTCGGCTCCCAGCCGGTCGGCGAACTGTTTGGCGAACCATTTGCCGGGATTGATGAAATCCAGTTTGACATGCCCGAAAGCGTCCCGGGCTACGGTTTCGCCGGCTGCTTCGAACTCGGCCACGATGCTGTCGATCCCGGCGCCCTCACTCAGGAAAATATTGATCCCGTCCTTCTCATCCATGCGCTTACGCAGGCGGGCGGCTTCGGCGGCCAGGTCGATTTCCATTTCCGGCAGGTAGACCGCATCGATGTCCCAGCGGGCGCGGTCGATCAGGATCTCCGGCAGAAAGGCTTTCCGATCAAGGATATCTCGGTAATCGCGGGCGGTGGCGGCGGTCAGCCAGCCGCAATTGCGGCCCATGACTTCATGAATGATCAACTGGCGCGTGCTGGTGGTGTTTTCGTTGGCCACGTTATTGAAAAAAACCGCGCCCTGCTCGGCGGCGGTCCAGGCGCCCAGGGTCTGGGTCAGCGGGAAGACGTCGTTATCCACCGTTTTCGGCATGCCGACGACGGTCAAGTTGTAATTGTTTCCGGACAGGTATTCGGACAGGGCGGCGGCCATGGTGTTGGTGTCGTCGCCACCGATTGTATGCAGCACGTCGACGCTATCTTTTACCAGTTGCCGGGCGGCCACTTCCAGCGGATTTTCTCCGGCCTTGATCAATCCCCGTTTTTCGCAATCCTTGACATTGGTTAGCTTGACCCGGCTGTTGCCGATCGGGCTGCCGCCGTACTGCAGCAGGATTCCGGCGTTATCCTTTACGGCCTGACTGAAAACAATGCTTTTACCCAGCAGCAGGCCCTGGTAGCCGTTCAGGTAGCCGATCAGTTCGGCCTCCGGGGCCAGTTGGTTGTATTTCTGGATCAGGGCGCCGATCGAGGCGGACAGGCAGGGGGCGATTCCGCCGGCGGTTAAAAAGGCTATTTTCATCATGTCACCAATTGAGTTTTATTAACCAAATCACAGATGGAAAATTTAACACAGAATGAATATTGCATGATATAAATCATCAGCAGCGGATTATTAATCGCGGAACCGATTACCCGGCGGCCACGCTTGGCAATTAGTTACTATTCGCAAAAAGTGACTCGAACGAAATATAGCCTGAAATATCCGGGGAAAGGAATAATCCATATCGGGGAACGGCTTCCCCAGATGGACCGGACAATAGTACAGCAGGGATATGCCCTTCCCCTGGTGGACCGGACAATGGTACAGCAGGGATATGCCCGTCCCCAGATGTACCGGACAATAGTACAGCGGGGATATGCCCTTCCCCAGGTGAACCGGACAATAGTACAGCGGGGATATGCCCTTCCCTAGGTGAACCGGACAATAGTACAGCGGGGATATGCCCTTCCCCAGGTGTATAAGCAACCCCGGCAATAAGCGCATGACAATATTCGGCCGGATTGTTAATTTTCCGAGGAAGAAATCAGCGAATAACGCAATCATTATAGCAATCTGCTGATCAACGATCACTACGAATCAGAATACAAACACCCTTACGGTTATCCATGAACAACCTACCAGTGGAAATTGAACAACTCGGCTTTGATCAATGGTTCCGGGATAATGTCGATCCTGAGCGACTGGCCGGGTTTGAAATCGCGCGGGTGGTGGCCGTCCATAAGGACAGCTATACGATCAACAATGGCGCGTCCGATGTCAACGCAGAGCTGGTCGGGAAAATACTATTCAGCGCCGATTCGCCGCTTGATTACCCAACCATCGGCGACTGGGTACTGGCCAATTATTATGATCAGAACACCTTTTCGATAATTCATGAGATATTGCCTCGCAAGTCGCTGCTCAAAAGAAAGACGCCGGGCAAAAAAGTCGATTTTCAATTGATCGCCGCTAATATCGATACGGCCTTTATCATCCAGTCCCTGGACGATAATTTCAATCTCCGGCGCCTCGAGCGCTACCTGGTTATGGTCAATGAAAGCAATATCCGACCGGTGGTTTTATTGAGTAAAAGCGATCTGCTCAAGCCGGAAGCGATAGCTGATCGGATCGATGAAATTGATAGACTGATGCCCCAGCTGCCGGTACGGGCATTCAGCAATAATATTCAATCCGACCTGAAAATCGTCCACGACCTGCTGGTCCCCGGACATACTTTCTGCCTGTTGGGTTCTTCCGGCGTCGGCAAGACGACCCTGCTGAATAATCTTGTGGGTGAATCCCTGTTTAAAACAAAAACTATTCGTGAAAAAGACAGCCGGGGCAGGCACGCCACTACTTCCCGGCAACTGCTAAAATTAGCCGGCGGCGCAATGCTGGTGGATACGCCGGGGATGCGGGAACTGGGTAATTTCTCGGTAGATTCAGGCCTCGCTGAAACCTTTCCGGAAATCGCCGCACTGGCGGATAATTGTCGATTCAACGACTGCAAGCATGTGAATGAGCAAGGCTGCGCGGTTTTAAGCGCCGTGGAAAACGGTCAACTGTCAGAGCAACGATATCAGAATTATATTAAAATGAACCGGGAAGCAACCTTCAATGAAATGTCCTACCTTGAAAAAAGGCGCAAGGATAAACAGTTTGGCAAATATGTTAAGTCTGTAATGAAACACTATAAAAAGGACCGTTAGCCTGCCACGGACCCGGCAATAAGCGCGTGACTATATCCGGCCGGGTTGTGTATTTTTTAAGGAGGGGATCAGCATATGTCAACACCATTATGGACGCCGTCCGCCACCGCGGCCCAGGCCACGCAACTGGATCATTTCCGCCGGCGGATCAACGCCCGCTACCGGGTGGACTGCGGCGATTACGCCGAACTGCACGCCTGGTCGGTTAACAATATTGCCGATTTCTGGTCGGCCGCCTGGGACTATTTCGACATCATTCATTCGGCACCGCCTGCGACTATCGTGGACGATCCAACGCGGATGCCCGGAGCCGCCTGGTTCGCCGGCACCCGGCTCAATTTCGCCGAAAACCTGCTACACTACCGCGATGACCGGCCGGCACTGATATTCCAGGGTGAAGACCGTGCGCCCCATTCAATCAGCTATCGCGAACTATACGGCGAAGTCGCCCGGCTGGCCACCGCCCTGCGGGCGCAGGGGGTCGTGGCCGGGGACCGGGTCGCCGGCTTCGTGTCCAATCTGCCCTTCGCCGTCACAGCGATGCTGGCGGCGGCCGCGATCGGGGCGGTCTGGAGCTCATCATCACCGGATTTTGGCAGCAAGGGCGTCCTGGACCGCTTCAGCCAGATCGCACCGAAAGTTTTATTTGCCGCCGATGGTTATTATTACAATGGCCGGGAATTCCCCACTCTCGCCAAACTGGAAAAAATCGTCGCCAGCCTGCCCGATCTGGAGAAAGTGGTGGTTTACCCCTACCTGAGTCCCCGGCCCGATCTGACCGCCATTGAAAAGGCCGTCAATTACAATGATTTTCTGGCCGGCGCACCGGCAGCGGAGCTGGTTTTTCAGCAATTACCTTTCGATCACCCCCTGTATATCATGTATTCTTCGGGCACGACCGGCCTGCCGAAGTCGATCGTCCACGGCGCCGGCGGCACCCTGTTGCAGCATTTGAAGGAACTGCGCCTGCACACCGACCTGACCCGCGATGATACGATCTTCTATTTCACAACCTGCGGCTGGATGATGTGGAACTGGCTGATGTCGTCACTGGCGGTGGGCGCCACGGTGGTACTGTACGACGGTTCGCCCTTCCACCCCGACGGCAACTACCTGTGGGAGATGACCGAGCGGCTGGGGATTACCGTCTTCGGCACCAGCGCCAAATATCTGGCCAGTTGCCAGGCGGCGGGAATCCGGCCCCGTCAGCACTTCAAACTGGAACGGTTGCGGGCGATCCTGTCCACCGGCTCGCCGCTGGCACCGGAATGCTTCGATTATGTTTACCGGGATATCAAGAATGACGTAATGCTCAGCTCGATCGCCGGCGGAACCGATATCATCTCCTGCTTCGTGCTGGGCAACCCCACCCTGCCGGTCCACCGCGGCGAAATCCAGTGTCGGGGACTGGGCATGGACGTGGCCGCCTTCGATGCGGCAGGGCAGCCGCTGATCGGCCGGCGCGGCGAGCTGGTCTGCCGCAAACCGTTCCCGTCGATGCCGGTCCGTTTCTGGAACGATCCCGATGGATCGAAATACCGGTCGGCCTATTTCGAAAGCTACCCCGGCGTCTGGCACCACGGCGATTATATCATCATCAGCGAGCACGGCGGGGTGACCATGTTGGGCCGCAGCGACGCCACGCTCAATCCCGGCGGCGTGCGGATCGGCAGCTCGGAAATCTACCGCTTGGTGGAGCAGGTGCCGGGCGTGACCGACAGTCTGGTGGTTGGTCAGCCCTGGCAGGCTGACGAACGGGTGATCCTGTTCGTGAAACTGGCCGCCGGCTACCGGCTGGACGAAGAACTGGAACGGACGCTGCGAAGCGCCATCCGCAGCGGTTGCAGTCCCCGCCACGTGCCGGCTAAAATTCTGGAAACAGCCGATATCCCTTATACGATCAATGGTAAGAAAGTGGAAATCGCCGTCAAACAGATTATCGCCGGCCAGGATGTGATCAACCGCGACGCCCTGGCCAATCCCGCGGCGCTGGACCTCTACCGCGACCTGCCAGAATTACTGATATAAAAAGAGGCCGCCAGTGGCAGCCTCTTTCCAAGTCGATTATCTTGTCGTTCCGGCTTATGACATCCGGCCGAAAATTTCGATCAGATCAACCACCCGGTTGGAGTAACCCCATTCGTTGTCGTACCAGTTCAGGGTCTTGACCATGTTGCCGCCTATGATTTTGGTGTAGGGGGCATCATAGATCGACGAATGCGGGTTGCCGATGATGTCGCTGGAAACCACCGGCAGGGTGGAAAATTCCAGGACGCCCTTCATGCCGGCGGAACCGGCGGCATCCAGTACCGCTGCGTTGATTTCCTTGACGGTGGTGTCCCGGCTGAGAATCATGATCGAATCCACGACCGAACCATCGGCCACCGGAACGCGCATGGCGATACCGTCCAGTTTGCCCTTTAATTCGGGCATGACCTTGCCGACCGCGCGGGCGGCGCCGGTGGTGGTGGGAATCACGTTCTCGGCGGCAGCCCGGCTGCGGCGCCAGTCGCTGTGCGGCACGTCGGCCAGACGCTGATCGTTGGTGTAGGCATGGACGGTGTTGATCACGCCGTATTCGATTCCGAAGGCATCGTGCAGGACTTTGGCCATGGGCGCCAGGCAATTGGTCGTGCAACTGGCATTGGACACAATTTTGTGCTCCGGTCTCAGTCCCTCGTCATTCACGCCGATCACGACGGTGTAGTCGATCTCATCCTTGGAAGGTACGGTCAGGATCACCCGTTTGGCACCAGCCGTCAGGTGCGGGGTCAGCTTCTCGCGGGTCCGGAAGATTCCGGTAGCTTCCACGACAACATCGACGCCCAGTTCCTGCCAGGGCAGGTCAGCCGGATCGCGTTCCGCCAGCATCTTGACCTTCTGGTACGAGGTCATCATCATGTCACCCTCGGTGGTGACCGTATCGTTGAAACGCTTCATGACCGTATCATATTTCAGCAGATAGGCCAGTACGTCGTTTTTGGCGATATCATTGATGGCTACGATTTCAATTCCCTTGCGGGCATTCAGAATCCGGAAGACCGAACGACCGATCCGTCCGAATCCGTTGATTGCGATTCTCATGATTTCACCTCCAGACGCTGGTAGGCATCGATGGTTTCCAGAATCCGCTTGGAATAGCCCCAGCCGTTATCGAACCAACTGACCGTCTTGACCAGTTTATTGTTGATGACCATAGTGGCCCTGGCGTCGTGGATCAGCGTTTCGCGGATACCGATGACGTCACCGGAAACGATCGGATCGTCGGTGTAGCCGACGATACCGGCCAATTCGCCCAGCGAAGCACACTTGACGGCGGCGTTCAGTTCATCGATGGTCGGCACTTTATCCAGTTCGGCGGTCAGATCGATGCAGGAGCCATCAGCGACCGGAACATTGAAGGCGATGCCATCCAGCTTGCCTTTGAACTTGGGCAGGATTTTTTCCACGATGCCCGGCGCCCAGGTCTGGTTGGGAATGATATTCTCAACCGCCGAGCGGCTGCGGCGCAGGTCCGAATGGGCCGTATCGGCCAGAGGCTGATCGGATGTATAGGCGTGAACGGTGGTCATCATGGCGCGCCGGACCCCGTATTCGGCATCCAGGATTTTCAGCATCAGCGCCAAAACATGAACCGTGGACGAAGTACACGTAACCAGCTTGTCGTTGATTGATATATCTTTCTCGTTAACGCCGACCACCACTATCCGATCGATTTCGTCTATTGGCGGTACGGTTATAATTACGCGCTTGGCCCCTTCATCCAGATGTTTCTGCAGAACGGCTCTTTCCCGAAATTTGCCGGTGGCGTCAATCACGACATCAACGTCATATGCATCCCAGGGAATGTCGCCGGGATTGCCACCCTTGAGAATCCGGGATTTCTGCGCTCCCAGAATCAGATGGTTATCTTCTAATATGGCCTTTTCCGGCATTGGTCCGTGCACGGAATCGCGCATGAGAAGATAGTGAAGTGCTTCAGGCTGGCCGATATCGCTGATGGCGACAAACTGATAATTGGGATTATTATACCCAATCCGATACAGATTGCGTCCGATCCGGCCAAACCCGACTAATCCAATTTTCACTGGTTTACTCATAATCTACCTGCCATTTCATTTGCTTGTGATTGTAATACAATCGTCCATTGGAGCCAGCAAAATTACACATTATTTGAACTCAGGGCAGCAATTAGTGACACTTGATTGAGTCACCTTTTTTCCAGGAGTACTGGCACAAACCAGTACTCCCAGGTATTTCTGCTGCCTTATTTAGTTGCCTGAGTCATCAATTCGGTCATCCGTTCTACAAAATCGGTGGGCGTCTCCAGATTACCGCTGATCAGTAATGCACCTTCGAACAGTTGCAGAATGCTCTTCCGCAGGACCGGGTCTTTGCTGTCACCAAGATTAATCCGGGCCAGGTTCCGGATCAGCGGGTGGCTGGTATTGATCTCCAGAATTTTCTTCTGGGCGGTGTAATTCTGGTCCATCATTTTCATCATTCGTTCCATTTGAGCGTCCAAGGCGTCTTTGCCGGTCACTAGGGTGGCCGCTGAATTGACCAGACGTTTTGACTCGATCACATCCTCGACCCGGTCGCCTAAGGTTTCCTTGAACACTTCCAGCAGCGGCCGGGACAGGTCCGGGCTCAGGGCTTCGGCGGTACTGCTGTCTTCGGTCTTCAGGTCCAGATCGGATTTTTCAATCGACACCAGCTTCTTCTTATCATATTCGCCGATGGCCGGGATGGTCATGATATCGTAGGGATCGCTCAGCAGCAGCACTTCAATCTGATTCTTCTTGAAATATTCCAGATTGGGATTCCGCAACACGGTGGAACGGTCCTCCCCAGTCAGGTAGTATATTTCCTTCTGAGCATCCGTCATCCGATCGACATATTCCCGCAGGGAAACATATTCGCCGGCCTCGGATTTGGTAGTTTCAAACCGCAGCAGATCGATCAATTTATCGCGGTTGGAAAAATCCATATTCAGTCCGATTTTCAGATACTGGCCGAATTCCTTGTAGAATTTCTCATACTTGCCGCGATCCTTTTTGGCCCAGTCACCGAGCAAACCCAATACTTTACTGACGACTACCTGGTTGATCTTCTGCATAACCGGACTGGACTGAGTGACCTCCCGGGATACATTTAGTGGCAGGTCTTCCGTATCCACCACACCTTTTAAAAATCGCAGGTATTCCGGCAGCAATTCCTTGGCATCATCCTGGATGAAGATTTTATTGGCATACAGGTTCAGCGTTTTTTCTTCGCGGTCCCGCATGAAAAACGGCGGCGCGGCCTGCGGCAGAAAAATCAATGCCTTGAAATTAACTTTCCCTTCCAGCGCCAGGTGCAGATGCCCCAGGGGCGGCTTGGAATCATTGGCAATATACTTGTAAAATTCCGTAAGCTGCTCGTCACTGATGTTTTCCTTGGGCTGTTGCCACAAGGCACCAACGCGGCTGAGACGTTCACTGCCGATCAGAATCGGGAATTCCACGAAAGTTGAATATTTATCGATGATATTCTTTACGCGCCACTCTTCGGCGAATTCCTGGTAGTCCTTTTTCAGTTTGAAGGAAATTTTCGTGCCGCGGGTCGGGCGGTCGATCTCCTCGATTGTATATTTCCCCTGTCCATCCGACTGCCAACGGTAGGCCGACGAATCCGGATCGGCCTGGCGGGTTTCGATCGTCACCTCATCGGTCACCATGAATACCGAGTAGAAACCGACGCCGAACTGACCGATCAGGTCGCCTTCCAGCGATTTACCTTCGGCCTTCAGTTTTTCCAGATATTCCAGCGTACCGGAACTGGCCACCGTACCAATTTCCTCGCGCAAATTGGTTTCGGTCATGCCGATGCCGGTGTCTTCGATACTGAACGTGTGGTGTTTGGAATCCAATGTCAGCGTGATTTTCAGTTCCGCGTCGGGATCGACGACGTTGCTGTCAGTCAACAGCCGAAAGCGCACCTTGTTCAGGGCGTCGGAAGCGTTGGATATCAACTCCCGTAAAAATACTTCCGGATGCGTGTACAGCGAATGGACGATCAGATGCAGCAGTTGCTTCATCTCGGCTTTGTATTCATATTCCTGAATATTTGACTTTTTTCTTGGCATTTTACAATTCCTTATAAGTATGTCTCTGTTTCGACGGTCCAGTCAGTCACTGCGATCTGTCAAACACCCGAATAGTTTAACCAGTGATTAAATTCGTTACTGGCCAGATTTGTTTCCGAAAATCGTACCATTCCAGTCCCTGAAATTAATAGCGGCAGTTGTAAAGGTTAAAGCGGCAATACCGGATATCCAAGCGACCCCCAATGTGCGTAAAAACATAGGTTCCGCTCGTCCAGCGGGTATAAATTCAGACGCCAGATCAGTGATTTAATATCCGATTTCTCCCAACACATTATTATGGAAAGCCAGATGACAAAATATATAATTGCCGGACTGCTGTCCGCCGCCCTGATCCTGCCGGTCGCAGCCCAGACCGGAAATACCGAATTCCGTTCCACCTGGGTCGTTACCTGGGAGTATATCAGCAGTTCCAATACCGCCGATCAGACCAAAGCCCGGATTCGCCAGATTCTGGACAATCACAAAGCCGCCAATATGAATGCCGTCCTGTGGCAGGTACGCCAGAGCGGCACGGCCTACTACTCTTCCAGTTATGAACCCTGGGGCGCCTATGCCGGCGGCATCGATCCCGGTTTCGATCCGCTGGCTTATGCCGTGGACGAGGCGCATAAACGCGGTATCGAGCTGCACGCCTGGTTCAACGTTTTTCACGCCTCTTCCACCGTTGCCGGGACACCGGTCGCCGAGCATCCTGAATGGGTCTGTCGCGATGGCAGCGGCAACCCGATGACATCCAGCCGGGCTCTATCGCCGGGACTGGCGGCAGTCCGCGACTACACCCGCGACGTAGCTATGGAAATTGTCAACAATTACGATGTGGACGGCCTGCACCTGGATTATATCCGCTGGAACGAATACGATACTGGTGACATGCGGGCCCTGCGGGAAACCGAGCTGGAACAGATCAGCAAGCTGGACGGCATGTACGAACCCAAGGATTTTCAAATCCTGCGCTATGCCGATCCGAACCGTTTTCTGTATGATCTGGAGCATCCCTACAGCGGCGGCGTTCCCGCCGGGTACGCTTCCTGGGAGGATTACTGGCGCGCCAGCGTAACGACCTTTGTTCAGATGCTGCATGACTCGATTCAGACCGTCAAACCCTACGTGCGCCTCTCGGTTGCCGCCCTCGGAAAATATAACTGGTCTGGCTGGCAGGGCTACGGCTCAGTCTATCAGGACGCCGCCCTGTGGTTCAATGAAGGTGACATCGAACAACTGACGCCCATGCATTACCACTGGCTGGACGCTGCCAGTTTTTACGGCATGCTGACCGCCTATTCACCGGAATGCTGGGGAGATTATATCCAGCCGGGAATCGCTGCTGGGCGATTATTCACCGCCGGTCCAGCCTCGTACCGGCTGGACGAAGAAAATGTCTGGGAGCGCCATCCCAGTATCATCGAGAAAAGCCGCACCGTACCCTGGGTTGATGGATTCCAGTTCTTCCGGAATGATTTCTGGGACCTGCATCAATACTGGAAAGTCGCCGGCGAAACATTCTTTTCCAGGGTCACTAAGGTACGCGAATCGGCACACACTGAAAGTGTCGCGCCTGAGGCCCCGGGACTGGCATTAACCGTGATCGATTCCTTTAATTACCAGCTCACGGTGACGCCCTCCACAAGCGGCACGGGCGCCTGGTTTGCTGTCTATCGCTCCGATGATGCAACCATCGATTCTTCATCAGACCAGATTATTGGTATTTACTTCAGCACGGACGGTTTTACGGCTACCGAAACCTTCGATGGCCTACAGGATTTCAACGGTCGTTATACCTATGCCGCCACTCAGTTGAATCGCTACTGGAAAGAGTCTGAACCGTCGACGACAGTGCTGGCCGATTCGTTGCCATCGCTGGCGCCGACAATCGTGAGCCATTACCCGACGGAAGGCGAAACAGTTGATGTAAATCGCTCACTGACAGTCAAATTCTCGAAAAACATGAATACAGCCGCGGTAGCCGTCGCCCTGACAATTACACCGGCGGCTTCCCACACTCTTACCTGGACCGATGAGACCAAGTCACTTACAATCAAATTCCCCGGCAATCTAGCCTACGCCACCGCCTACTCGTTGAAAATCGATTCCTCCGCCAGCGATGTCAATGGCGTTCGACTGGATGCCGACGGCGACGGCCAGCCCGGTGGTTCCTTCATCCTGAATTTCAGCACCGCTCTGGTCGATGAATTCCCACCGGAAATTGCCCGGACCAACCTGACTTTCGGTGATACTACCAGCGGCATTGACGTCAATGATGTGCTGAGTATCGTTTTCGATGAAATCATCGAAGCGACAACGATAACAACCGACGCTTTTCGACTGAGCCATCGGGGAAATCCGGTCACGGCAGTTATCAATCATACCCAGGTCGGCGTACAGTCCGTGGTCAGTATCCGTCCGGAATCCGGTTTTGAGTCCAACGCCCTATACAACCTGACCCTCACCGGCGTCATAACCGATACCAGTGACAATGCTTTTATCGAAGAAACGGCCATGTTCCGTACCGACACTACCAAGTATGATGAAATTCGTCTGATCGATAATTTTTCACTCACGTCCAATTGGTGGCAACCGGACGGCAGCGGCACGACCAGCGGCATTCTGAAACCCGGTACATTATGGTCCACCAGCAGTCTGGCTTATGTACCCGGTACCGCACCCTACAAAACGGGGCGTCTCGATTACCTTTGGGACACCGCCGCAGCTACCAATATGATCCGGGAATATTTGTCTGGCGGAACGCCGCGTGCGGTCGAATTCGATAATACCTATATCCTGCAGTGTTATGTATTTGGCGACGGCAGCATGAATAAGCTGCGCTTTGCGCTGGACGATAATCTGCCGGTGGAAACCGGCAGTAACCATGAAGTCAGTCCCTGGTACACGATCGACTGGATCGGCTGGAAACTGATTTCATGGGACCTGAGTGCCGGTGAGACCGGTACCTGGCTGGGTGATGGTGTTTTGAATGGCACCATGCGTATCGACAGTTTTCAGTTGACCTACGACCGGGAACAGGGCGCCGTCAGCGGCACGCTCTATTTCGACGATCTGCGGGTCGTGAAAAAATCGATCGAGCTGGCCACGGAAATTGAACCGGCACTGCAACCGGAGAATTACGTGCTCCATCAGAATTACCCCAATCCGTTCAACCCCAGCACCACGATTGCCTTCACGGCACCGCTGGCCGGCGACCTGCGCCTGGATATTTATAACATTCTCGGTCAGCACGTGCGCACTCTGGCTGATGGTTATTATTCGCCCGGGTATCACACTCTGATCTGGGACGGCCGGAATGATTTCGGCCAGCAGATCGCTTCCGGGACCTATATCTACCGACTGGAAGCCGGATCGACACTGCTGCACCGGCGACTATTATATTTGAAGTAGAAGACAAAAAGCCCCGTCTTCCCGACGGGGCTTTTTAATATTAACCGGGTCCGGTCAGCGCTGGTAGACTGTTTCCAGTAATTTGGAACTATATAGTGCATCAGGCAATATGAGCGTCTGAATTTTGGGAACCTGACCATTCATATACTGATTCATGTAATTCCTGATCGCCGGTTTGGTCCAATCAATATCACTGGAAATGCCGGGTTTGCTCAATTCTACCATCATGAGCAATTCATAATAGACTTTCCATACCAATTCAGCCGAGTAGAATTTAGAATTATCCCAGGCTAACTCACGATCTTCCGGCGTATTCAGCAAGCGCTTGGCTATCATATGAATTTCCCGAATAGCACCAGGATGCAGATACTGGTCATAATTCAGCAAACGTCGTACCTCAAAACGCTTTCGAGCAGTGAATTCATCGATCGCAATAAAACGAACATTATTATTTACTGAAAGTACCTGTTGTTTGCCACGATTATCCATGACTATACCGATGTTTCCAAAACGATTCCCGGCCGCCTTCCAGAATTCACTGCGATTAGCTCTCAGGAAAATCAGATCACCGGTTTTCAATCCAGTCGGAAAATCAATTTTATTTGGTTCTCCGCAGCCGGATAATAATAGTCCGATCAGCAAAATGGTTGTAACAAATTGAATTACTTTTGGTTTTGCCATTTATTCACCTATTTGAGAAGTGTCATCCGTCGTGACAAATTAATATCAGTAGCGGTAAGACGATAAAAATATATACCGCTGGCCTGGGATTCACCAACGTTGTTCGTACCATCCCACTGGACGAAATGTTGACCAGCTTTATAATCGTCGCAGGTAATTGTTTTCACCAGCCGTCCACTGATATCATAGACTGCCAGCATCACTCGATCGGTCCTGGACAAAGTAAAACTAATATTCGTCACCGGGTTGAATGGGTTGGGATAATTTTGACGCAATGCTATTTCCCTTAGCTCAATCAACTGATCTTCGACAGCTACATTAGTTCCATTAAAAAATCCCAGCACCTTGGTCATCACTTCAATTCGGCTGTCCACATTATAGATAGTTTCAAACGGAAAGGCCATATGGATTAATTTACCGGCTATGGAACCAGCTGGAAATGTGCCTTCAAAAGCAACAGCTGCAATGTTGGATTGTGTAGCGCCCTTATATATCATGATTGTCTCCGAACCACCATACGGCGCTATGGCATCGGGCCAGTCAATATCGACCGTACCATGGGTGCCGTTATCGAAATAAACGTCGGAAATACCAGAAAATATTTTAGTCGGAACGGCGGTAGCTGAATAATAGGTCGCACTTTTATTATCCGGTGCATCGGCGATGTAATCCGCCTTTAGATAATTATGGTAAAAAGCAATATCGCTGGTAGTGCCTTTCGCCTCCAGGTCCCAGCCAATTTCAGCACCTGACACAAACAAATATCCACCTGCTTTCAGGTATGCTTCTACCCGGTCCTGTTCGACTGAATTGAAGGTTTCATCGAGAGTACTTTCATCACCTAAAGCCCAGACCACCACGTCATAATTCAGCAGTGAAATCCGATCCTGATACACCTCCTCATTCAAGCAATACGAAAAACCATACCCATTGGCTGTGATCGGGGTTCCGTAAAAGCGGACATAATCGTTGCTGGTATTCGTACTGCGATCGAAACCGTTGACCAACAAAATATTAAGATCGCCGGACGAAGGAGCACCACCATATACTTTTTTTGTAGTAG
The DNA here is from genome assembly GCA_043822705.1 of Fidelibacterota bacterium. Classification (GTDB taxonomy): domain Bacteria; phylum Fidelibacterota; class Marinisomatia; order Marinisomatales; family TCS56; genus JBDRBK01. The sequence continues at coordinate 50,888 of JBDRBK010000082.1, read as the reverse complement.
ACGAAGTCCCAGTACCATTTTTAGTTTTCAGTTTGAAATAATAGGGTTGGTTTTCGGTCAATCCCGTTATCAGGATACTGCTGTCAGGCGCCACTACCGAATCGACAAAGGCAATTCCATCCGTGCTGATATATGCAATATAGCTGTCAGCGCGAGCCGTTTCGGCACAATCGATCCTGATGGAAGTGTCATCAATGCTGTGCACGCGGATATTTTCCGGAATTTCGGGCGGTGCCACCCAGTTGCTGTCCGGTGTCAGCCAGCAATCGGCGAAAATTGTTTGATTGGCCGTAACCGTTATCGTTATCGAATCCTTATCAAAATTAGTTGCCTCAAAAACAACCTTGTATTGCCCCGGCGATAATGAATCAAACAGGAAAAAACCATTATTGAGTTCATCGCCGTAATAGATAAGATCGCCAGGGGTTACAGTCACCGTTATATCGTTTACCGGTGCTTTGGCATCATTGGTAGCGGTGAGATAAAAATAGTCAACCGTCATTTCATTATTACGCACTACACCGGCAATTTCACCAACGCCATAGCTTCCCGCAGTGTAATAGGCGATTAAAGAACGGGCAATCGCCCAGGATTCATGTTTCCGGTAATCCAGGTTCTGCAATCGCCAGGACTCCGGTATATAATCATGGAATGATCCTTCGGACAGCGTTCCGGGCATAGTTAAACCTTTCAGTACGCCCAGGTAGGCCTCACCGGTCCCGTAAAAATCGAAATCACCCCGTACGGAGTAGGCTGTCGTGCGGTGTGCATCATACAGCTCGACTGCCATAATATCAGACAACTCCTTAGCCTCGTCCCAAGTCGGATCATTGTCAAAGCCCTGAAACAGCATCAGCGTCGAGTTCCGTTCCCCATTATAGCCATTACTGTGAATCGAGTGGAAAAAATCGGCACTGAATTGATTGGCAATCGCTACACGCTGGGAAAGACTCGGATCATCCGCTACATTATCATCGTTGGCATAGCGAGTCAGCAGAACATCGGCACCTAGTGCAGAAAGGAGTACGTCCAGTTCCAGCGCTTTGGTCAAATTACTTTCCGATTCCCAGAAATCGGTTGCCAGGATATGGCGGTCGTCCGATTCGTGTCCGCCGTGGCCGGCATCAATACAGATTTTTATACCGGTCAGATCCTGGGTAAAAGCACTGGAAACAAGCATTCCGAACATGATAATAATTTTTCGCATGTCCGTCCCTTATTTCCATTCCAGATTAATCAGATAAATGGCACCGTCATCAGTGGAACATACAATTTTACTTCCTTCATGGCTCCAGTTTGGATACAGCTCAATAATATTTGGTGTGCTGGTAATATTCATTACCGAGCTACCATCGGCGTTTGCTATGTATATATCTGATGCGGTAATCAAATGACCATCATCAATATCGCGCATAAAAACGATCCATTTCCCGTCAGGCGACCATGAAGGCACGTTTGCTTGACCAAGCTCGACTAAAATATTTCCATCCAGATCCGAAATAAATGTGCCCATTCCAGCTACTGTAAACAACAGCCTGTTGCTATCCGGTGAGACAGAGGGCCACAAATACATCCTATTCCCTTTAGGCTGAATGACCTTAGCTTCTTCACCAGCTGTTATCCGTATGGACTTGCTTTCATGAATCTGAGCATACGGGGTGCTGCACACGGCCTTTTTTTGCCGAACAGCAATCTCAATTTCTCGAATTTCATTGTCTGTTGTATAAACCACGCTACCGGAAGCTAAATTTTGCGGTGGTGACAAATCTCTTTTTCCTGCTTCAACAATAATTTTTTCTCCGGTAGCAGAATTATATCTTACAAGAGAGAAATAATTTTGCCTGTCATTCATGACGCTCGTTCGATAGTAGATGGTTTGCCCGTCAACTGAATAGGCTGGTTGGTAGCCGGCCCCCGTCTCATCAGTCACCGTTTTCAGGTCACCAGTTTCCAGGTGATATTCAAATAATCCCTGGAAGTTCGATTTGGTCAATAAAAGCCTGGAATCATCAGGACTAAACTGTGGGTGATAGTATTGTTCCCTGGTTTCACTAAACAACGGCACAATACTTTTCACCAAAGGAGGCTGTGCGAACGCTCCGGTAATAAACATACCAATTAAAAACACAGTTCTTAAATGCATATCTTCTCCTTATTGAATTAGCAGCACCTTACCCAGGAACAAGGCGACTGGTGAATCTGGTGGATTCATAATACCGGGAATCTGCTGCTAATTCTATTTGATCAAGGTCATTCGGCGCGACAAATTTACATCATCACCGGACAGGCGATAAAAATATACACCACTGGCTTGTAATTCACCGTTATTGTTGGTTCCATCCCACTCCACATGATGTTGTCCCGCGGTGAGGTCATGCCGGACTAAGGTTCTAACCAACCGTCCACTAATATCATAGACTGCCAGAGAAATCTGCCCGGCTTCCGGTATCGTAAAACTGATATTGGTTACCGGGTTGAAAGGATTGGGATAATTAGCCGCCAGGCTGTATTCCAGAGGTTGAGTAAAACCGGCGGCTTCTACGCCAACCGTAACCGGTTTAATCAACCGCAAATCATCAATAATAACCGACCCAAACTGATCGGAACCGGGAGCATAGGTCAGTTGAATACTGTCAAAGCGCAAGTTACCATCGAGGTTACCGTCGCCCAGCCAGGTGCCGGATTCATTCGCAATGTCCCAGGAAACCAGCTTCCAGCCATACCAGTCGATGGTAAACCAGGGGCTGGCTTCATGATACTCCGCTGCTGTAGCTGGATAATGGTCATCCACTGCAAACCGCAATTTCACACCACTGCCGGTTCCAAAGACATAAGCCTGCATCCGATAGGAGCTGTTGAAAATGACATTCCGCGGAGTGCCGCCAGACAGGTATTCACGCAGCAACCATTCGGTTTTATCAAGGTCCCAACCATAGTTGATCTCAAGTGCATTCGTACTGGAGGTTAAATGATTAACAATATCCGAGCGGACTGTGCGGCCGGTACTGTCGGCGATATAGCCGGTTGTCGATCCGCTGGAAGCCGGTTCCCACCAGTTGGAGGTTACACCGGAGTTGAAATTATCAATGCCGGTTATATCCCAGCCGGTAGTACCGGTTTGAAAACTGAAGGATTTATAGGAAGTGGTGGCATTACCTGACAGATCAGCCAGCCCGGGAGCTATCCGGGAAACAAACACCTCATCAGCAGGCAAAGGACTGACGGGAAAGACATTGATTACACTGCGCTTTTTAACTCGGTGGTTTTCTACAACGACCGGTACATAGGTGTAATCGGCCAGACGTTGCAATTTGATGTTCGCGGCGACCAGTGAATCGGGACCAATGATTTCATTGTATACAAAACTGATAATCGGCTGTAATTCAATATTACTGGATGTGGCGGCCGGATACACCGACAGAATTTCAGGCGGGTAAGTATCCTCGGCACTGGAACGAAATTGAAGTACATAATCACCGCCCTGGGTTCCGTCTCCGTCGCCATCCAGATAATGATCATAACTGTCAAAGGCCAAATCGGCAATTGTTATTGTGTAATCAACCTTATAATCGAGGGCATCGGGGCGGTAGGTCAGTTCGCGGTAATTATCCTTCCACAAGAAAACACCGGGAACGGCTGGTGAAATTGAAAAAGCCGCTTCGACCGACGACCGATCCATCGTACGACTGAATTTGATAATAATATCATCGATGGCCGGGTAGGATGTATCACCCTCGACCGGCAAACTCCCGGTTATGTATGGTGGAACTGAAGACACCAGTTTAATATCCTTGAAGGTTATGAAAGTGTCGACGATTGTGACCAGTAATGTATCCGGGTAATAATCCGGGGCGCTGACAACCATTTCTAGACTGGTATTCGGTAATCCTTCAAAATAATAAAACCCGTTGCGCAATTTTTCGGGATCGGTGGAATACTGATTGAATAATGACTCGTATGTATCAGTTGTATAGGTTTCACCATTAAGTTGCACGGTAGCGCCATTGATTGGCTGGTAAGTCTCGTAATCGGTGATTATCCCGGCTGCGATACCGACGGCCGGCCAATCAATATCGTGATAATCCAGGATAGACCAGTAAAAAGTCCAGGCTTCCATCCGTTTCCATTCGGCGTTCATGTTCAGCTGGTTCTGGCGTTCATTGGTATGAAAACCGGCTTCACTCAACTCGCCGGGCATGGTAGTGTACTTGGTAACATAATTTCTGGGACAGGATTCCCCGTAAAATACACAATCTCCAATTGATCCACTGGTATAGGTTCGCATCCCAGCCGTCAACCATTCCACCATAATATCTGCCATGGCCTTGCTACCGACCTTATGTTCCGAACCATTATAATTCTGGGCCCAAAGCATTAATGTACTGTTGGCCGAGGCACCACCGGCATTACTATGAATTGAGTGGAACCAGGTTGCACCAACATAGTTTTTTAAACTATTGGCATAAGTCGTGCGTGAGCTTAATGAATAATCATAAATCGAGTCATTGCGAGTAACATAAACTGTATCAATATCACTGTAGGTTTGCAATATATCGCGCAGATTGCGACTCACATACAGATTCTTCATTGCTTCCGAGTAATTGAATACACCCATATTCTGTTTAATGCTGTGGCCCGGGTCCAGGCAGATGTCCCACCCGGCCAAACCAGTAGCCTGAGCATTCAGGAGTGAAACCAGAAATAATAATATCAGACTTAATTTTATTTGCTTCAACAGCATCAGCGTACCTCTTGCATCCAGATTTTTCCATCTTCGTTGGTATCATAAGCAATCCATCTGCCATCAGGGGACCAGTCAGGGTGCATCTCATATTTTTCGGGACTGTCCGTGAGATTAATCATCCCAGTTCCGTCAATATTTATTACATAAATATCAGACTGGGTCAATACATGACCATCGTCCTCAGTAATCATGTAGGCCAGTTTCCGGCTGTCGGCACTCCAGGTGGGATGCTCACCTTTCCCAAGATCGATAGACGTTCCTTTTACAAGATCGGTGACCCAAAGGTTACCGCCATATACAAAATAAGCGATTTTCTGTCCATCGGGAGATAATACTGGTTCCAGGATCGTATTGTTGACGCTGATTAAAATATTGGTGTCGCTACCAGACAGGGATTGACTGACAATCTTATTGTCGTCAACATAATATATGGTTTCATCCGCCCGCGGTAGCGATGGGGCTTTACCCGGAATGGAAAATATTTGTGGGTTCGAATATTTAAGGTATATCATATCATCGTTATCCGACCATGCCAACTCACCTGGCAGGAGTTTTACATAATCCGTAATCAAATCTTCCTGACTATTCTCCAGAGTATAAACAGCGATGGAACTCCAGCGGCGCCGGTTTTCATATTTTGAGACCCGGGCGGCAATCGATTTACCATCATGCGACCAGCTCATCCCAAACCCGGTCCCCGGTTTATCGGATATCATCCGGACCTCATTGGCGTTGAAGAAATATAGATAAATACTACTATAATTGGGGCCGGTCAGGGCCAGGTCGGTGCCGATGGGCGACCATTTGGGGCACATGAAATATTGATCGGTATCGAGCACCAGTACCGGTTGTCCGACGGTTGAAACGGCCGGCTGGTCGGCCGCGTTAACGGCTCCGGCAAGCACGAGGGCGAGGAGTATGTTTTTCATTGTTCTGCTACCATGTTGATTCAACTGCTATAACCAAAAACCGAAATTATTTCGGAATTACTGGCTGTTTTAAAAAAAAATGAAAGCCTCCGCCGCAGCGGAGGCTTTCAAAGAAACGGAAAAGGCTGTTATTTGAGCAACAGCATCTTCTTGACGTTCCGCTGACCGTCAATGGTCAGTTCATAGAAATAGGGACCGGAAGCCAGACGGGTTCCGTCGAATTCGGCGCTATGCGTTCCGGCGCTGAGATTCTGATTGATCAGCGTCGCGACGGTACGACCGGTGAGATCATACACGGTCAGTCTGACCATACTGCTGTTGGCCAGTTCGAACGGAATGATCGTAACCGGGTTGAAGGGATTCGGATAGTTCTGGCTGAGTTTGAACGCTTTCGGCAGCGCGTGGTTGGCGGCAGTACCTAACTCTGGCAGTTCATCTACATGTTCCCAGGTCTTGATGGTATAGCCGTACATATCGGCAATGTACATTTCTAAACCATCATTGCTGAAGGCCACATCGCGAGGGCAACGAACGACCCATGGTGACGCATAACCACCACTGGTGGTGTCAGTCGTAGGTCCAAAGAAAAAATGACTGACACTGTCAACAATGGCGTCATTGGCGGGATCAACAGCCCAGTAGGCTTCCAGAGCGTCACCCTGAATCGTGGAAAACCAGACATAGCCGGTGCTTGGTTCATAAGTGCAGCAGGTAACACCAGGGAACATCTCTGTGGAGCCGACCATGATCGATTTGATCAGAGTGTCGGTTAAGGCATAGGTTCCATCGGGACCCTGTTCACTGTAGAATTTGAAAATACCGTTGCCACCTGAGTTCCCGGCAATATATACTTCGGTTCCTGTCGTATTGCAGCTCAGCCCGCGACAAACAGCACCAGGCTGGGTTGCCGTAACCTGAGTGTAAACGGAGAAATCATAGGAATCCAGCACATCTACCGGATTACCGCCGAACAAGTCACCATGGTAGATATAGCCATTGGCATCGGCGGCCGGACGGTGTCCGAACTTACCGCTGTTTTGATAGGTAGCCATTAATTCACCAGTCTGGTAATTGATATGGTACATCAATCCGCCACTGGTTGAGACGACAATATTGCCATCAACATCGGTGCACATTCCACGGTTTCCATACCAGGTTGTATCAACGGTGACACCATCATCCCACTGCAGGAACTGGAATACATCGTAGCTGCCATCAGTATTCAAGCGGAAGATCGGATAGGTTCCTTTCACAATAGTCGTATCACCTCCACCCGAGGCACCACCGGGTACCAGAATCGAAACATCATCGGGATAATATGGTGTCTCAACATCGTAGTTATAACGTTGATAGTAGGCTCCAAACCAGATATTGCCATCTGGATCAACGGTAACGCCGTAAGCGTTCTTATATCCTGGTACGTTTACCGCTTGATCATCCGAACCTGATTCTCTTCCAACAACGGCACAATCCTTGAATTGCCAGCCAGCCACAGCGAAGGCCGAACTGGTAAACAAGGTCAATGCCAGAACAACTAGTATCACTCTTTTCATTTTTGTATCCTTTGTGATTTTAGTTAAGTACTCAACTATTTAGTTAAGTTTCTTATGAAAGTCGCAGTGCGCACTGCATATTCACTTGCATAAGTCTGTTTATTCGCGGCCATAATAAGGCGCCGACAGTTTTCCCGTTGTAATTCTGATCAAACGTTTATCCCCTGCAGCCACCCCCATGCGATTGACATAGAGGTACTGATCGCTGCCCCAGACAAAATTATTAGTCGGAGCATTCAAGACTGCGGGAAAGAGTGGTTCTGGTACCGATGTAAGATAAGAACCACCGCCGTCCGGTTCAAGCATGTAAATAGCGTCAAATCCAACCGCTTCATCGGCTCCCAGGTACATGACTCCATCAGCATTAAACGTGATTGATAGAAGATCCGGTCCCGCCGTTCCAATATATGAGCCCCAATCGAAGACATTTTCCCAGGCACCCAAAGTGCCATTAGCATCCAGAATCTGGTTACGCCAGACACCACGTTTAATGTAGGTGACATTGGTGCCAGTGTATGCACCTGCTGCATAAACATAGCCATCGTAAATCCGTAATGATTTCAGATCGTGGCGACTATCATAGGTAGCGGCCTTGGTAACAGTGGTATCCGCCTGTATGCAGTATATCGCTCCCCGCGAGGCAACAAACATATTATCGTTGATATCAAAATCGATATCATTGGCATTACCACCCAGGGTAGCGTATTTATCGACTATGCTACCATCAGGACTCACATAGTAGACCACTTTGCGGTTAGTACCATAAAGATAGCCATTGGGACCCACACTCATATTAATAAATGGTGTTGATAATAGAGTTAATGGTATTGAGGCAAAATCTTCGGGACTATCGCTTTCTGGAGTTATAAGCTGGATCTTCATGAGTCCACCGGAACAAATATATACTTTCTCCGAATCGGCACAGGCCACCGCGCTAACACCATGGGTTTCAGTTATGCCACCATACTCAATAGCGGCGAATTCAATTTTATAGGGTGAGTATTCTCCAAAAGCATACGCACCGGATGCGGCTACCTTTACGGTCAGGGAATCACCTTCGATGTATGGAGCTAGTACTACCAATTGTGTGGTAGAATTTTCCAATATTGTAGCCTTGGCGTTGCCGAAATAAACATAATTTAATAACGGGTTGTCCGAGAAATTATCACCGGTGATAGTAATATTATCAATTAGAGCATAAACACTGGACGGTTCAACGGTGTCAATAATCGGTGCATCGTTTCCGACTGCATCCCGGTCATAGATACTGGGTGTTACTTTATTATCACAACCAGTTCCAATAAGTAAAATACTGCTTAACATTAGGAAGGTAATATATTGTTTACCCATTTTAATCTCCTGATTCAAAAGTTTGTGCTATCCGCATTAAATTGAAAATCTAATTGTTATTCGTTGAACGTTGTCAAAAACACCGAATGGCGTGTAGGCATAGTCAAGTGCCAAGCCAAATTTGTTCACACCGAATCCAAAGGCGACCTTCTGCTCATCCGATACCAGATGATATCCCAGTCGCAGGCTGGCCAGTTCTCCAAAAGAATACTCCAGCCCGAATTTTAGCTGCTCCGGATATGACCGGGGATGTAACGCATCGACGGCAAACAGTAAAGAATTGCCGTTATCGCCAGGCATAAAATCCATTAGATCGAATGAAATCCCCATTGTGAACATCAGGGGCATCTGAAAGCTTTCTGTCTCGTATTTAACTTCCTTAGAAAAATTGCGAACGGTCATGCCGAATACTAATGACTTGAAACTCGTCCGGTACATTGTACCAAAATCAAAAGCATATTCGGCTGCCAGATTTTTTATCACTGTCAGACTGTCGCCTTGAGGTACTACACTCTTACCCAACTGTTGGGCCGCCAGTTTGATTTGTCCGCCTACCGAAAATTGATCCGACAGTGATTTAGCATAACCGACTCCAACAGAAATTGCAGCCGGATTCATTGTTTCGGTCAGGATATAACCATCCAGATTATCCCAACGCATTGCTCCCTGTATTTCTCCATAATCAATCGCAGATATCGAAAAGGCAACTACGCCAAATCTTCCTCCAACCGGTTTAAAGGCACCACTGAAAGCCAAATAATTGATATCGGCTATCCAGTAATTACGGCTCATAGAGATATCAAGCGTTTCTTCCATCCTTGATAATCCGGCCGGATTGAAAAACAGGGCAGTTGAATTATATAAAGTCGTTGTAACCGCTCCTGCCATAGCGCCAGCCCTGGCATCAGATGATACGCTCAGAAATTGGAAGCCGGTCTGGCCAAGTTTTTTCTCAGCCGTAACAGAATTCAAGCAAATTATTGTTAAAATCAGGTTCACAGCCATGACAGATCGGCGATTGAGGTTGAGTATTTTCATGTCCGCATCCTCCTCAGATAGTCGCTTTAATGACTGTTTTAACAACAGTTTCGGTTATCATATCAGTTTTTATTATCCGACCTAAATAACGATTCGCTTCCAGATCATAGGTGTTTTTCAATGCAATATAATATTCCAGTGTCTGTTTAAAATTCTCATCGGTGTAATAGGTCACGCCACCAGCTACCTCTTCCAGAGAATAACTGTTGGATTTATTAGTCAATATTATACCTGAATCATCTATCAATTCAAATTTGATCGGTTCATTGAAACAAAAAACAAACTCACCCGCTTGATTCGTCTCAACATAAAAATAAGATGAATCACTACCACTGATATCAATCCGATAACAACTGTCCTGTATTATCAGTTCTTGATCATACTTTGCCAGTGTATCCAATATTCTACTTATATTAGAGTAAATTTCTGAACCAAACCAGGTTGCATCAAATTTTGTAAGATCATCCAAATCAATTTCGATTATCAGAAGTGCATCTCGAATAATCGACGTCACAGCCCGATCCAGTTCAGATAATTCATATTCTTCATCTTTGAAATCATCACAGCAAAAGAAAAATCCGGTCAAAAAGATCAGTGGTAATATTCTTGCTATCATTTTACTGTTCATGCGATTCATTACCCTTTACCTGACAATAATAAATTTTCGAAATGTATTTTCTCCCTTGGAGAAAATCTTTTCACCGGTTTCCTCATCAAAAATATTTTCAGAAACCTCAAAATATGCGATATAAAGACCGCTGACTACAACCTGGCGTGCGGATGAGATCGAATTCCAATATTCGTCTCCACTGCCATCATCATGCTGGATTGTCTCAATCAAATCTCCCCGTTCACTGTATATTTTTATCACACATTTCCCAGGAATATTCAGAAATCCAATTTTGTCTACACCGCTTTCACTATATTGAAGCTTATTGGCACTGATATTATATGGATTTGGGACAATGATGATGTCTGCCAGGTTTTCACCTTGCTTACGCTTAAGGTTGGCAGGTTCAGTAGTCTTGGTATAGAACCGGCCGCTTTCTAAAGGTCCTGACGGATTCAATTCGCCGCTGGTGTTATTACTGCCATCATTAAAGGCCGTTATGTAATAATAATAATCCAAGCCCCGTGAAGGTGTTTTATCTTCATAGCTCGTGATACCAGCACCGACTGTTGCTAACAATGTATGAACCGTATCTGGTTTATGCACTGCTCGATAGATTCTGTAACCGGCAAAATCAGGTTCACTATCATCAGGACTTAAATTCCATGATAAAGTGATTTTATCGCCCCCTGAGGCCACTTCAAAGGTAGTCGGTGGTGCCGGTGGTTGTGGAATGGCATAGCCGGATTTATAATTCCGGTACGCTCGGCCAATAGTTTTCAGAATTGAATCTTTACCTGTGAAAATCCAGGCATTTTTATATGCATCGGCACTACCATCGGCATATGTACCGGTTTTGATCGTGCCATCAGGCATTTCAAAGTCATATGAAGTACTCTGATTTTCCGACTTATAGGCTTCGTACCATTTTCGTCCGATTTGAATACACTTTTCACGATCCAGACCATCAATCGCTTCCACTTCAACTATCACCACACTATCACCATGCGGAATATCAAATGGTCCATACCCAATCCACAAATTGGTACCACCTCCATCACGATGTATGGTGTATGGATCAACCCAGTTATCAGTCATATGGGTTTCATCCATGCGGTCATCGTCACCCATCCCAATTCCAAAAGGAATTCCATCCAGAAAATCCCACATCTGTTTCATGGCTGGAATGGAACCTTTATTGTTGGAACCTCCTGTGGGATATGTATCTCCGGCATGCCAACCCAATACCGCGGGTTGAGTTGCATCGTCGGTTGTATCAATAGTACTCACAGGAACATGCAGAATTCCAGTACCAACGTGCTGTGGGGAGCAAAGACGTCCATTTTCGTATAAGTCCGGGGCTCCGATAGTACTATAGGTACTGGCCTCATTTTGCCCGAGATAGCAAAATCCCAAGCGAATCCAGTCCTGGATTCCCTCTGCTTCGGTAAACATCTCACCTTGGTGGCTAGCATAATCTTCTCCACGCTTGGTAACCCAGGTATGCTTACCCCACTTCTGACTGCCATCGGCCATCGTTGAGGCACCATCACGGCTGACAGCATAGCGCGTGCTCCATCCAATGCGCACACCATGAAGCATGTTGGTCAATTCAATATCATCATCGTAATCAGTATTACCAGTATTGTGTAGTACAATTTCTTTAATGAAATAGTTATCATGGTATTGTTGCGTGAAAGCCAGCACGCGTCGTGTAAAAGTTAGTCCGCAGAAAGTATTAACCGTATTTGTAACAATCCGGTCAGGAATTTGATCAGGATTAATCGGTTCAGTAATATCATTCATGAGGGGCGCGGAAATATTATTACCATCTACCAATACAAGTGGCAGATCATACTTCGATACCTGACTGAGTTCTACTGGAAATAGTGTCAGGTCTGCATTGCCAAGTGAAATATAAGTAGCCCAGTAATCCCAGGGTTCACCAACTGCGTCAGTCCAATTTTCAACTGCCAGGAAGGATCGTTTAATAACAGCATTGTCCTGGTAGAGATAATCAGCCGGCCAGATTAGACCTTCATAATAACTGCCGGTCCAGGCTCGTTCGGCTCCATAAGCTGAAATATGGCTTTGAAGACTACCGACCCTGATATAGCTTTTACTATTCGGATCGACAGCATTGTCATTCTGAGCCTGGATTCCAGTGAAGACTAGAAAGATCAGCACTACAACGCTCTGATTTACACCACGCATATTCTGTTTGAAGAATTTTTTCATTTTAGATCCCAATCATTCTCTGGTTAGAATGAGATTTGAATGCCAATTTTAATTTCGCGGGGACTATGGAAAGTCATTGATTGAATATTTGGCATATCGATATAGGCTTTATTTTCCAATAATTTATTGAAGGCTGATTTATTAATCGGGTGCCAACCGTCTTCCGAATAGTCATAACCAATGTATTGAGTGGCTGTTTGAGTGTAATCGTAAGTATATCCGATTATGTTATCATCTTCATCTAATTGGTAACCGGTAATCGGATAACCTTCGAACTTATAGACAGCTCCGCTTTCACCAGTCTTAAGGTCATCGGCTTGAATCATCGGGTCGAGTGGGTTATATGATATTTCCCGCATTGGCACATAATCCACATTAAAATCACGATAAGTACCCAGCCGATCCTTCCCCTTTTGGATTCCATCTTCCCATTCAAAATGCAGTGAGGCAAGATAATCATCATAATCCTGGCTACTGGCAAACCCGGTATAACTCAGGAATTTGGTATCCAGGGCGTTGGATACATCAACATAGAACTGCATATCGGCATTTTTTAACTGGATATTTTTTGTGAGTCGCAATTTGATACTGTATGAATCAACCCATTGAACATTATTGATAATACCAGCCTGGTTGTTTGGATTATACGTGCTGTAACTGCCGGTTTTCCATGAAGCAAGAATATTAAGTGTGATGCCACCCAAAGGATAAAAACCACCCAACCGCAGTCCATAACGATCTGGTGAGTGCAGATCAATGCCAGCGCGGGCATAGGGACGTGGAACCGGCTTTTCCTGATATTCATTATCCTTGAGATATTCACGCATTTTGGTTGGATTCTCATAATTTTCCAACAATCCAAAATAACCATAAGTGTTAATCATATAGGTGTAATTAACAAATCCGGTCAGCCAGTCGCCGCTGCGTTTCTCAATAGTAATTTCAGCCCCGCGAATATCTTCATATTGATTATTGTCGGCTACAACATAATCAACCGCAGTATTAATGCTTTCATAAACAACCCAACCAACCTGATTTGTGACATTCTTGTAATACCCAGCCAGATTAATCAGGTATTGGTCAAATAGACTTTGTGAATATCCAATTTCATAGGCCACTGTTTTTTCTTGTTGAAGATTGGGATTGCCGACATCGGTTATCTGGCCGTTGTATTCACGCTGCAGGCTGAAACGGCTGCTTGATGAAGCCTCCGAGCGATAATGACCATAATTAAAATATAATTTTGAAGTTGCGCTGATAGGATGGGAAATACCAAGCCGTGGACTCAGAGTCAATTCTGGATCAGCATCTTCAGCAGGAGCATTTTCTTCAATCAGATTGCCTTGTCCGGATTTAAAATAATTATCATACGGATCTAATATGAAATATTTAGTATTCGGATTCGAATAATCCAACCGTAGACTGAGGTTGGCGATCAGGCCCTTGAATTCCAACTGGTCATTGATATACGCCCCCAGACGGAAAGGCGACACTTCATAAATCTGTTCCCTGTTCCAAGTGCTCATACCGGAGTTGACGGCAAATGACTTGATATCATAATTATTGATTACAGTCTCAAATCCGGCTCGGATTTGGTTTGCGGGATTGACCTGGCTGGTAACGTCAAATTTAATGCGATAGGTGCGATTAATACTTTTATCACGCCCCAGGTTCATCCAGCCACCGATGCGCATCTCATCGCCGATTGAAGTCAGGCCACTGGCATCATAAAACCCATACGGAGATTCGTCGACAAAATAATCAGCATAACCTGGTATTGGAGTATATAATGTTGAATCCCGCGCATCTGTCTGGTAAGTGTTATAGCGATTTATCTGATTCTGCATACTCAGTTCATAGAAGGTTTTATTACTCACTATGTGAGTGAGTTTTAAACCAAATACCGTGTGGTAGATTTCAGTAGGACTGTAATAACTCGGGACAAATAGTGCTTCGCCACTGATTAAATTGGCTACCGAGTAAACCGACTGCAGCACGGTTCCTGTTGGCGTTTGTGTCCAGTTATAGGGCGAAACCGACTCTGTCAAACCATACGACCCGAATATTGACAGTTTCATATCTCCAATATCTGAAGTCAATTTCAAGCGAACAATATTATCCTTGTAAGCATCAACTGACAATGGATAGACAAACATGCTCTGATAATCACGATATGAAAAATTGAATCTCAGATTTCCAAGATTTTTTCCAATCCCCGGAATTGGACCACCAACACTGAAATCAAGTGTATAATCAGGTTTTGTAATATCACCCTGCCGACGATGTTGCCATTCAAAGAGTTTTTTTGCAGCCTCCGGTGAAAGATCATTAGATGGATCGTCATCTGCCATCAGCGCTTCGGAGATTGCATTCCAACCCATAAAGGTTGGATACTCGGACCTAGTGGCAGCATCCCAGTAGGACCTGGTACCGTCACCATTATAATCAGTGAAAGATTCACCGGTGTCCCATTTACCATTGCTATTTGAATCCTCATATGGTTCACCGGAGGAAGTACCGGTCCAGCAGACGGCCTCATCGAGATAGGGACGTAAAAAATATGAATCCGGGTCATAGGGAGAAATACCAAAGTGTTTTGCCCCAGGCGGACGATAGTTAAAATGAAAAGTGCCGGAATAATGGTTAGGATCCCCTTCCTCGGTTATAATATTAATAACACCGGAACGGCTGTTTCCGTATTCACCATTGAAACCACCGGTTTGAACGGTAATTTCTTTTACGGAACTAAGTGCAACTGAGGAATAGGGAACATTAGACCGTTCATCATTCATGATGAAACCATCCACCACATACGCTGTTTCTGAAGAACTGCTGCCACGAATGCTCAAATCCTCCACACCGGCTTGAAGACCGATCACTTCATTGACACTAGTAACCGGCATCGTCTCAATCGTCTCGGAAGAAATATTCAGTTTACTATGAGAAACGCCTTCCTCTACTATCGGCCGTTCGGCTACAACCGTCACTTCGGCCATATTTAATACATCAGCGTTCATTTGTACGTCTATATTGGTCGTCTGATTGATTGCGACGACAACATTATTAACCGTGACATTGGCGTAACCCATCATAAAAACTTTAAGTATGAGAGTACCAGGTGTAACATTCAGGATTACAAAATAACCATCCAGATCGCTGGCAGCACCCAGATGTGTTTTATCAACAATAATATTTACACCCTGCAAAGCATCACCAGTACTGGCATCGGAAATATGACCTGCTATCTTCCCTGTAGTAGCAGCAAATCCGATACTGACTGCTAAAATGATAGTACAAATTGTTAAATTAATCCTTTTCATCTTGTCTTCCCGATAATCATGCTGGTTATGATGCAAAAAGTGTGAACAATCATAACGCAAACCGAATTGTGAAGCGTTGAATATCATCGAAAATAGGTGACGGAAATGGTGTGTATGAATAATCGAACACTGCCCCAAAAACATTTACACCAAAACCAAAACTGTATGAGCGCTCATCCCGATTATGGAGATAACCATACCTGAAGGCCAGCAGATCAGTCAGTTGATATTCAAACCCTAAATTAAAATATTCTGGATAGGACCGAGCATGGACTGCATCGATTGAGCAGTAGAGATGGCTGCCGAATTTCAGACTGGGTAAGAAATCAAAGAGGTCCGCTGATAGACCAAGACTAAAAGTCAGCGGCAACTGGAAGCCACTTTCTTCATATTTCACTTCGTTGGAAAAATTCCTGATCGCCATTCCAAAAATAATGCTCTTGAAACCGGTTTTGAAAATGGTACCAAAATCAAAAGCAATCGCTTTTTCTTCATAGTGTTTCATTTTCAACGAGTCAGATCTTTCGGTTTCCACCACAAAATCACCGAGATGCTGATCTGTAATTTTCAACTGTCCACCAACGGAAAACATATCCGATAAAGCTTTAGCATATCCAATCCCTGCAGCGTAGGCCGTAGGATTAAATATTTCGGTATCGATATATCCCTTATCATTACCCCATTCCTGGGTACCTTGGATTTCACCATAATCAACTGCCTGAACACTTATGCCGACAACGCCATAGCGGTTATTAAACGGATTAAAGGCCAGACTAAAATTGGTATGATCAATTCCCGCTAGCCATCTATTTGAACTGGCAGTCACATCAATTGAATGTGCTAATTGAGCTAGCCCTGCTGGATTAAAGAATAATGAACTCGAACCCATCTCAATAGTGGTCATGGCACCGGCCATCCCGGCCGCACGTGCATCTGATATAACACTTAAAAATTGAAAACCGGTCTGAGCTAGTTTTTGGTATTCACCGGCACTGGAATACGAAAATAGAATCACGCCGGATATTAATACGCGTATTAAAGCTTTATTTACCATCATTCTACCTCGTGGTCACGTTGAGATGTAAGTTTTTATTTGCTGACATGGTCTTAACCTTCATCCAGGATTACCATTTTAAATTTGGAATTATCCGGGGCACCCACATATTTTATCAACGCGATAAGATATTTTTGATTTGACAGAGTAAATTGAACTTTTTGCCGCAGTGTTGAGCAGGCTCCGACCTCATCAAACGCAATTCCTTGATTAACTGGCAATACCTCGAGTCCAGTTGTGGTTGACAACACTCGTACTTTGAAATAATCATTTAAATAAAATCCGGCGTTAAAACCGTTGTAATTATGCAAATCAAGAATAAAACAGATTTCAGTAACAATTTTTTCTTTGTAAACTGCTTGTAATTCTTCCAACCCATTGGCATCAAGCACAGCATCATTCTGTTCCAGGACTGTAACAAGCTCTTCCCGGCTACTGTCACTGGTATTTAAATGATCGATGGTAAAACCAATCCAGTTGGAATCGAGGGCACCATATGAAAACAATTCCAATTGCGCTGCACTATTACTTTGAAACATATCACACACTTTTTCAGCTGTAGTTGAGGCTTTGGCCCCTTCGCTTAGAACAACCAGTTCAAATTCTTTAACGGCAATATTAAGCAGAGTCTCCGCCTTGGTGAATCGAATTAAATAAGTCATCGGATCTAAATCATATTCGTAGCGTGCCATTGTCAAATCTGAAATGACAATCATTCCACTGGGGAAAACATCATCGGTCAAATTGATAACTTTACCATCATAATTCCAGATTGTAATAGTAACATGGTTGCTAAGGAAAAACACCAGATTCTCAGTTTTTGATTCCTGAGTCAAATTCAGAATCGCATACCCGCTGGCATAGCTCGCGGAACTTATCAAACGTTGTTTATTGACACCAGGCTTCAAGACAGCATTTGCTCCAACCACCGCAGCGATAATGGAATCGCGATCACTGATTATATCCATTAAACTGTCAATTCCCTGATCAGTCCAAGCTGAATCACTGGGTTCTATTACTGCCATAATGACCGTATCAATAAGAACAGTATAGATATTATCCATTAATCCATCAGATACACCGGCATCAAAATCAGAGATAGAATATTCTTCATCGGTTTCAAAAATTGAGCATGCACCCAAGAGCACCAGGATCATTGTCAGTACTGCTGTTTTTATGTAAGCATTGGGATGAATTTTGATTATTTTATATCTTGGCATCATAACAATTACCTGATTATTACGAATTTGCGGTAAGTTGAACTACCGTTCGGTTCTTCAAAGGTAGCGATATAAACACCGCTGACT
Source organism: Fidelibacterota bacterium (assembly GCA_043822705.1). Classification (GTDB taxonomy): domain Bacteria; phylum Fidelibacterota; class Marinisomatia; order Marinisomatales; family TCS56; genus JBDRBK01. Next base: position 32,745 of record JBDRBK010000082.1, on the reverse strand, counting down.
ACAATCTGACGTGAGTCAGTCAACAGGTCCCAGTAATTATCACCACTGCCTTCATGCTGGATTGTCTTAATTAGATCACCACGTTCCGTGAATATTTTGATTTCACATGCTACCGGCAGATTCAAAAACATGATTTTGTACTGCTCACCGATGTACTGCAAGTTTGGATTACGGATATTGAATGGGTTGGGAACGATCCTGATTCCGCCTATATCGGGTGCCGGTGGTTTTTTTAAAGTGGCACCTTCATTTGTTCGTGTATAGAACAGGCTGCTGCAAAGTGGTTGCCCTGGATTAATCGAATTCCTGGTACCATCATCATACGATACGATGTAATAAAAATATTTCTGACCGCGTTCAGCGGACAAATCGGAATATTCATGCGTTAGGTTCCCAGCTATTTTATTGCAGTTAAAAATTTCATAATAGGCTGAATCCAATGCCCCTTTGGCACGGAATATTTTATAACCCTCAAAAAAACTATCATTTTCGTTAATTGATGCCGCCCAAGTCAGATAAATGCGGCTACCCTGAGACGTCACATTAAACTCCATAGGCGGTTCTGGCGGTTGTGGTAGTATAAGATCATTGTCAAAGAGCGTAAGAGCACGACGGAACGTCTGAATAATTGAATCAACACCGGTATAAACCCAAGTGTCTTTGTAAAGATTTTCATCGGTGGTGATTGTTCCATCCGGCAGTTCCATGGTAACATTTTCACCCAAAGCTTTTTTCTTAAACCAGTTTCCGCCAACTTCCGTATTCATCTTCCGGTTCAAACCGGCGGCACCTTCGGCCAGTACAATTCTGATTGTATCGCCCGGTGCGAAAGTGTAGGGGCCAAATCCAATGCCCTGTGAATAGCTACCCGTACCATACTGATTAGCGTAGCCAGTACCAACTTCTTCAGCCTGACTCTTGGCCGGGTGACCGGCAGCTATGTATTTATTATATTCAGTATCCATCCGGCTCTGGCTGAATTGATCATTATTCTGGGTTTCCGGTTCATCAGAACCGATATACATTGTAGTCGATGGTTGGCTCTGGTCGTTAATACGATTATTTGGTGCCTTGTCAGCGTAAAGTGTTACCACACCTGTATACTGGGAAGCACCCAAACGCCCGTCTGGTTGATAACCCTGATAGTTAGGAGATCCAATATTATCATAAGAATATTCGGAATGCAGACCATGCCAGGAATAAAAACAGCGGATTAGGTTCCCCTGATCATCATAGACATCATTTGCAGCAGGCGAAAGTGGTTTTTCGCCCAGCACTTCATTCATGGTGTTTTTACCCCAGCGCGTATCGCGAATAGTACCCCAACCGCGATGACCAAGCCAGTCAATGCTAGGACCTTCAACAGTGCCCTCATAACAGACGGCATTCCGGTATTGCCAGTAGAAATATACGCCTTCCAGCGTGGCATTATGGGTCAGAGAACTATCAGCCAGGCAGATACCAGTATTAATAAATTTGTAATCATATATAAAGTAATTGTCATTGTTCTGTTCACTGAAAGCGTAGATTTTACGTTCTACTGAGATACCTGTCGAAGTATGAAAAAAATTGTATATCATCCGGTCGGAAAGTAAATCCTGGTCATATTCATCCACCAGATCGCCATATTGCATATCGGAGGCTTCATTCCCGTCCACATATACATACGGATGAGAATTACGGGCGACCAATTTAAATTCCACCGGCATCATTTCGTTGACTTCAATCGATGTCCGTGGTCGGGGTCCGCAATGGGCAACTTTGTATGGGAAAGTATAGTCAACCTGGGGATCATAATAATCCTTTACCCCGATCCAGAAACCACGGGCGGCTTGCATATCCTGCAAATCATAGAAAGCCGGCCAACGCATTCCGAACTGCTGGGTAGTGCCAAAATCTTCTTCAGGTTCACAGCCGTGAGCCTGGTAAAAATTATGGAGATTTCCAACTTTGATCCATTTTCCTTCAGCCGCATAACCAGCTGACAATAGCAAGGCTGACATCAATGTAATTAGTACTATAGAGTGTAAGAGCCGGTTTGTTTTTATGATAATTATATTCATTGGAATCCTTTTATCTTTTTTTACTACAGCTATCATGTTTACAGGTCATAGGACAATTTAAGCCCGAAGTAGAAATTCCGGGGATTAAGAAACATGAGTGACTCAATATTAGGATTATCGATGTATGCCTTATTATCAAGCAATTTGTTTATCTTGGATTTGGAAACCTCTTCAGCGTTACCGGCAGCATTCAACTGTAACCATTTATCAACTTCACCCACATAATAAATTGTTTCCGGATCAGTTACTGCATCACGATTATATACATACAACAATTCCTGATACTCAACATCAGTCGGCCGGTACGCTCCCAAGCGGTCCTCGCCTGCAATGTGGGGTTGACCTAGTTCATCATAAACCTTCTTTGGAAACTGTAGCGATTCAACATATTTCGTGTAATCACCGGGACTAAGGTATTGATCGCCTAAAGCAGCCATTGACAGGAATTTAAAATTGAAGAGATTGTAAATATCACAGATAAAAGTCAGATGAACTTTATTAACATTCACCGATTTTGAACCCTTGAAATTCACACCATAGGTATCGACCCAACGTACATTGTTAGTGATCCCACTGACTCCACCATAACTGCTGTAACTGCCTGCCTTCCAGTACCCGGAAAAGGCCAGCGTCCAACCACCCAGTGGTTTTGTGCCCACTATGCCCGGCCCCCATTTGCGGGGTGTGTGAAAGGCAAGATTGAAATTCACACGCGGCCGTGGCAATGGTTTATACTGTGACTGATTATCTACATCGGCCACATAGGATCGCTGTTCGGATGGATTCTGATGCATTAGGCTTAATCCAAAAGTACCGGAAGTATAAACAGAGTAGGTGTAATTCACAAAACCGGTCAACAAATCACCGGAACGCTTTCGAAATTCAATTTCCAATCCCCGGATATCCTGATAAACGTTGTTCTCATACTGATAGTAATCGATGGCATTGTCAGCACTGACATAGCGTACTGATCCAGCCTGATCAGACTTATCTTTATAATATGCGGCAATGTGTAATAAGTATTGATCAAATAAAGCCTGGTCGTAACCAAGTTCGTAGGCAACGGTTCTTTCCATCGGCAGGGAAGGATCCCCATAACGACTCATTGCATTACCATACCCCCGGCGAATCCCGAACAAATAATCAGGCAGGAATTTCTGGCGCATATGACCATAATTGAAATACAGTTTGGAATTCTCAGTAATGGGGTGCGATATGCCGATTCGTGGCAGGAAGGTCAAGTTACCATCAACTTTCTGCAGTACCAAACCATTTGTCTCATCAGAAACATAATTGCTGCTGAACAAATCCTTATCATAGTAATCGACTAAATACCACTTAGTATTGGGATCAAAATATTCCATCCGCAGACCGGCGGTAGCAACCCAGCCCTTGAATTCCATTTTATCCTGGACATATGCATTGAACTGGTATGGGTCCTGTTTCCATTCTGTCCAGGTAGAAGTAGTAGGCGACCAATCGATGACTGAACCATAATCCATGTGATAGGAATAAAATTCCAGCTCGGCACCGGATTTAATCTGATTATTCTGATTAGCCTGGGTAGTGAAATCAAAGCGGAACTTCAGCCGGGAAGTTTCGGTATTATCGCGTGAGGTTGTTTTGCCACCAATTAAAAATGTGCCGCCACCGATACCTTCCACCAGCGCCGCATTGAAACCAAAGGGCGATTCATCTACATAGTAATCATCCACGCCTGGGAATATATCGTATTTCAAGGTCGGGTCAAGTGTGTCCCCCGGATAGGTATTCCAGCCGGTGTAGGAATATTCGATCAGTCCTTCGTAATAGGATTTATTACTCAGCATATTGGTCAGTTTAGCAGAATACATCCGATTACTTACATCAGTAAGACAGTAATATTCCGGGTACCAGATTTTGGCGTTATTCTGAGATGAACCTGCAAATATGTCAGCCACGTCCCACAAAGATTCAAAGTAAGTTGGTGTTCCAGCACTACTGGAGGAGGTAGCTGATATTTCCTTGATAAAGCTGGAAATTTGCAGTTTTATTTTTGACGAAATGTCAGAAGTGATTTTTGTTGACCAAGCCCACTCACTATACGCATCCCGCGAAAGGGGAATCAGATACATATCCTGCTCCTGTCGATAGGAGGTGTAAAAACGTAGGTTACCAAAAGCTTTGCTTACAATTGGCACCGGACCGCCAAAACCAGCATCAATGTTGATATCCGGTTTTTCAATATCCCCGGCCAGGCGATGCTGCCACATGAACAGGCGCTGGGCAGCTTCCGGCGTCAGATTATTATCAGGGTCATTATCAGTGCATAATTGTTCGGAAACCGCATTCCAACCATCGAAGGATGGATACTGTTCCTGAGTGTATTCATCCCAAGATCCATTCTCAGTCCCGGTCCAGCAGACATCATCATCCATGTACGGTTTCAGAAAATAAGAATTTGGACTAAATATGGACTCCCCATGATATTTTTGAGCCGGTGGGCTGTATTTATAATCGATGTTAAAGGTATACCCCTCAATTGATCCATCTTTAGTGATTACATTAATTACACCAGCTTGGAGGTCACTGTATTCGGCATTGAAACCGCCGGATTGAATCATTATCTCCTGAACTGAGTTTAACGGTATACCCATAATTGGTTTTCCGGTCCGGTCATCCTTCAGCGAGGCGCCATCCAGTTTCACGGCCAACTCATCTTCACTACCGGAGCGCACACTCATCCCCTCAATTCCAGCCTGTAGTCCGATAACGCCTTCAAGAGTAGTAACCGGTAAATCCTGAATCCGATCATAGGAGATATTGATCTGACTGGAGGCAACATCTCCTTTAACCACTTTACGGTTAGATACGACAATGACTTCTTCACCTTTAATTGACTCCATTTTCAAAGCAAAATCGACGGTAGTCGTTAAATCCACATTCACGATGACATTAGTGAAACGAACCGACCCATATCCGATCATTAATGCTTTTAGAGTGTATTCACCAGGTCCGACATTCAGAATCACAAAATAACCATTAATGTCGGTGGCCGCTCCGATTGTCGTACCTTCCAGGATCACATTGGCTCCGATCAGCGGATCACCGGTGTTTTCATCGATCACCCGCCCGGTAATTTTTCCCGAGGTAGTGGCATAAGCCGACCAGGGTATTAAAATCGCCAGGATCAGGATAATTGATTTCCCAAAATATTTTTGTTGCAGGGATTGACCTAAATTGTGCATCCTTCGCTAACCTCCAAGCATGGTTACCAAGTTCGGGCTGAAATATTTAGTGATTAGGGCCGCAGAACGACGACGCTGCGACCAGCCGGATAAGGACATCGACTGATACTGAATTTTCGTCACTGCCGACAAATATCTGCTGTAATCAGGCATTCAATTCTTTTACCGTATCCAGCATTGCCAGATAATTTTCAAATTTGACATAGTCCGGGATACTGTTGCCGGACCCGACGCAATAGCCGCCGTTGTAGCCGACCTGCTGATAAATTTCGCGGACAGTCTGTCTGATCTGATCCGGCTCGGCCAGGGCCAGATCGCCCACATCCAGATTGCCGATCAGGCATAGACGATCGCCGTAGCGCCGTTTCACCTCGGCGATATCCATCGCCCTGGGCTCGATCGGGTGCAGAGCATCGACACCGCAATCAATAATATCCTCCATGACGTCCCACAGGACGCCGTCGGAGTGGTAAATCAGCGGTTTATTGTAGCGGCGTGCCAGATCGCCGATTTTTTTCAGCCAGGGGAAAAAATATTCGCGCAAAATAGCCGGTGAAACCAATAGTCCGCTGGTATAGGCGATATCATCGCTGAACCAGAGGATATCGACTGCTTCGCACTGTGCCAGATATTCAAACATGCTCAGTACCGGTTGACCGATTTTCTCGAATATCGCAGCCACTAACTGGGGATTCTCGAACAAGGCATATGAAAATCCTTCGAAGCCCATGAGCCCCCAGGTCATTGTGAAAATATCACCATACTGGCCGATAACACCCATACCTTGCGACAACAGCGGGCGAACCTGCTCAAAAACAGTATAATCGATATCGGCGGCGGTGATGAAATCAAAGCGGTCAAATTCCGCCCAGGAATTGATCCGGCCCAGTCCTTCCGGTGCCCAGGAACGGGAACCGGCGATGCTTTCGTCGATGATATGTCCGGGAATTTTAAAGTCGGCCCGCGGCTGCAGTTTAATATAATCGTAACCGGCAGATTGCCAGAATGCTACCTCATCACTGAGTGAAATAATCGGACGTCCGAGAAATTTCTCTTTGATGGTCGGGTGAATACCCAACTCTGCCAGAGGCAGGTGATCTCCACGGCCACGCTTTAAGGTAAGTTTAAATTGCTCTATGCTTGGTACCATAACTCATTCTGGCGTCTGAGCTGAATGGACGCTAAAAGCTGTTGAACTAACTGACAGTTGTACCGACTAAATCCCGCGCGACTGATATCTGGCAATCCAAGCGCGAAATAGTCAATTGAAAGTTATAACCGCCGCGTTGATAAACCCATATTTTTTGTTAAAATTTTTCCGTATTTGAATACGCGTTGGAGTAGTTGAGAATAATACCGCTGACCATGATCCGTCGGTTCCGTCGACCGATAGCAATCCGACCGGGCGTAACTACCGCGTCTGACCGTCCCGGCAAATGACCGGCTCAGGACGCATCGCGTGATAAGAGATCAGTTATCGAGTTGGTTGAAGCGGCTGATTACGATGCCATCAAAAAAAGCACCACCCGATGGGAAATAATAGTCCAGGAAGTCCAGAATTACCGTCTCTCCGGCCGACTGGGAGGCATGGATCAGATCTTTGTTATTAATAATCATGCCCTCATGTCCGAATATAATTCCCAGGTCGAAGTACGATTTCCGCACGAAGGATACACCGCAGACCTCCGGCAGTTTTTTCAGCAATTCAGCGTTGATTTTACAATTGGGGATATAGTGCAAGGCGATCGGGCGACTCCAGCCCAGGTCCAGAAATTCACTGCCGTCAGCCTTTTTATTCAGGGTAACCTCGGCCAGAGCCAGTTCTTCCGGCGGTAATAAATTCATGGTGATATCGACTGTATTCGGGTTGGCGGTCAAGCGGTCGGCGGTGTAATGCCAGCGAGATTTATAGGTCGGCTTTTTCACGCCGTTCGGATCAGGTTTGTAATGCACTTTAATGATGTTTTCCCGGGCTTCGGACCAGCTGCGGCTCTGAACGAACGCCAGAGTAGTCAGGACATGGCCGGTGCAGTCGGAAACGTCCAGTCGGATGATCGGATCGGTATCGGGCGCAATTTCCTCGCCCAGCTTGAATATTTCATAGGGCGTACCGACCCGCCACAGGGCAAAAGCCTTGATTCGTTCATCGAAAGCCGGGAATTTCTTCAGGAACTCGGGTAGAATGGCCGATACCTGCGTTTCGCTCAATAACCATGGTTTCGGTAGCGTGGCCAGCCATTCCCAGCGATTGGTGCAGCCAATGATGGACAGAAAGATAAAAACGGTGACCACTAATCTTGATAGAACGGATTTCATTTGAGCCTCGTTATTAATAGTACAACCTTCATTTCTTATCAATTGCATTGCGGACGGCCCGGATATGAGCCGGCGTCGTACCGCAGCAACCGCCGATGATGGCGGCTCCGGCCTCGATCAGCCGGCCGATGCGCTCGGCAAAATAATCCGGCGACTCCGGATAAACCAACCGTCCGGATATACATTCCGGTAATCCGGCATTGGATTGAATCATGATCGGCAGATCTGTCGCACTTTTGAATTCGCCGGTAATCTCGATCATCCGGTCCAGGCCGTTGCCGCAATTTGAACCGACCACTGTAGCCCCCGCCGCCGCCAGTTCGCGGGCAGCCACCGCCACTGCCGTTCCCATGATCGTGAAGTAGCCGTTCGGTGTTTTATCGAAGGTCATGGTCGCCATTACCGGTACCTGCGGCGCCACTTCCCGGGCGGCTCGCAGCGCCAGCAACGCTTCCTGCAGATCGATCATGGTTTCGATACAGATGACATCCGCACCGGCGGCAACCAGGGCGCCGATCTGGCGTTTGAAGCCGGCCAACAGTTCGCCTGGTTCGGCATCGCCATAGGGCAGCAGCAGTTTGCCGGTGGGGCCGCAGGAGCCGGAGACGATAATTTCCGATCCCACCGCCTCCCGCACCAATTTTACTGCCAGCCCGTTCAATTCTTCGGTCCGGTCGGCCAGATCGTACTCCGCCAGTTTGACCGGTGAACCACCGAAACTGTTGGTCGAAACGATGTCGGCGCCGGCTTCGGCATAGGCACGGGCGATTGCCTGCAGGACATCCGGGTGGGTCTGATTCATTTTTTCGGGACAATCACCGGTTTTCAGGCCCTGCTCGAACAGCATCGTGCCCATGGCGCCGTCGCCAACCAGGATTTCACCGGCTTCCAGTCTCCGGATCAGCCGGTTCATTTCAGGCACCCAGCAGTTGTTTGACCCGGTCGACGGCGCTGGCGGCATCGAACCCGTAGGCATCGGCTCCGATTTCCCGGGCAAATTCTTCCGAAGCCGGGGCACCGCCGATAATAACCTTTACCTGCCGCAGATCATCCTGTTTTTTCAGCAGGTCGACCACATCTTTCATTACCAGCATCGTCGTGGTCAGCAGCGCCGACAGCCCGATCACACCGGCGCCACTGGCAGCAGCGGTTTCGATGAATTTCTCCGGTGCCACATCCTTGCCCAGGTCGATCACCTCGAAGCCGGCGCCTTTCAGCATAATACCGACCAGATTTTTACCGATGTCATGCAGATCACCCTTTACCGTGCCAATAACCACAGTGCCTAATCCCCGCTGGTCCGACTGTGACAGTAGCGGTTTGAGCAGATCCATCCCGGCCTGCATCGCCCGGGCGGCCAGCAAAACTTCCGGCAGGAAGATTTCATGGCGCTTGAATTTTTCTCCGATCACGTTCATTCCGGCAATAAATCCACCGTTCAGAATTTCCCCTGGTGTAAGTCCGTCCTCAAGGGCTCTGGTTGTCAGTTCAGCAGCGGTTTTATCAGCCCCTATTTGCAGAGCGGCGGTTAGTTGATTTAGAATTTCCATTGGTCAGGTTCTTTTGATTTAGGTGTTCAATGTGTTAAATCTGGCCAGGCATGAATGCGTTCGGCAACTGCGGCAGAACCCAAACGCCGGCTTGAATTTATGAATTTTCTTCTCACCGGCCACTATTACGCCGGACACTGATTTCAACGGTTGCATCAGGCAGGATTCGTTCAGCCTGATGCCGATCCGTTCCGGTTGCAGAAAACTAAACAGCTTTTTCTGACCGCTGATATGCCAGCCGCAATAACCGGGACTGTAGGCCAGCGCTGTATCGCCGGCGATTGTGTCAGTCCGGGCATATTGTTGTTCCAACAGATTGACAGCTTCATCGGCGGCCAGTGACGCGATGGTGTCGAGCATGTAACCGAGGGCAAAGTCGCCATCGTTGAACAGTGCTTCGATTGCCGCACTGATTTTCGGCCCCAATGTGATAGCGAACAGTGCCAGATTCCGGGCTTGAGGAAAAATCAGTGACAGCGGCGCTTCTGGGTCATTATCCCCCTCCCCGCTAAAAACAGCGCCAAAATCAACTGCTGTAATTACTTCCTGCAGACCAGCCGGGTGAGCGGTTCGCCGATAAATAATTTTGGCCCGGTCCAACAATGACTGAACGGCCGGCGAGATGGCGCAGTCCGCCGGTATTCCCTGCTGACTCAGCACCTGTCGATCCGCCGGAGTCAGGGCGGTCAGGTCAAATTGAAGAATATTGTCCACCGGTCAGGTTCCGGCCAGCGGAGGCAGACTGCCGCCGTATTTGCGCACCTCGGCGGTCATCCGCTCCCGGAGGTCGTGTTTGACCGATTCCGGCAACCGTGAAGGCTGGTATTCGGCAATCAGTCGCCGGACTTCCCGGTGCGCCCGGTCACCCAGGGATTGATGACCTTCCTCCGCCCAGCGCGACCGGTTGGCCCGATCGATCACCGGTCCGGGGAAATAATGCTCCTGGCGCAGATAACGCATGGTATGCTCGGCGATCAACAGGTGGTCGGACCGCATTAGTTCCTCTAACAGTGGTATGGCCGGGAAATCATCGCGGGGGGTGATCCCCTGGGCCAGCCGCAGGCACATGCCTGCGATTTCATTATCCAGCACCAGCTTTTCCAGACTCTGGCAGCTCTCAAAATCGAGCATGCCGGGACCGGACAGGCTGTTAATCCCGGATAACGTCGCCAGGCAGGCGCCGATGCCGGTTTCCAGCCCGGCCTGGGCATCCAGCAGTTTGGCGTCGCTGAGGGCAATATAAGCTTGGGTCGGCAGTCCCAGGTATTTTCCGATTTCATTGTAGGCGCAGTCGATCATCATGGTCTCGATGGCGCCCATGGGCGTCGTTTCGTAGCGCATGTCGAAAACGGCCGGGGAACCGCCGTACAGAACCGGCGTACCGGGATTGACCAACTGACTCAGGACCAGCCCGCAGAGGTTCTCGGCACTGTGCTGAATCAGGGAGCCGGTCAGCGTCACCGGCGCGACGAATCCCGACAGCGGCATGGCGATCAGTTCCACCGGGATCGAATAACGGGCGCAGTCAATCAGATTCCGCGTAGTTACCTCACTCCATTTCAACGGCGAAGTCGGGCAACAGGAAAATACCGTCAACGGTTTTTCGCGCAGGGCCGCTTCGGACCCGCGGACGGCCAGTTGCAGATCCAGCATCACCGTGAAAGCGGCGGCGCTGAAGGTACCGGTCACGACCGGTTTTTCGCCGAACAGCAGGCTCAGGTAAAGCCGGTTACTGTCGGAAACCGGGTCCAGCACATCATCGGGAATCAGGGCGGTACTCTGGGCGGCGATATTATCCAGTCGATCGATGACTTTGACGTAATCGACATAATCGGCGGAAGTCGGCCGGCGGGCCGTTCCAGTGGCATGATCAAGAATATTCAGGGCGGCCGAACCGGGCGTGAAATGCACCCGATCGTCGGCGAAATGATTGGTCTGGTTACCCAGCACATCGTATAAACCGAAGGACGACGGTGCCGATGCGACCGCCTGCCGCACCAGTTGCTCGGGTATTTTAACCCGGCAATGTTCCCGGTCGATGGCGGCACCGGCGGCGGCCAGAATATCCAGGGCTGCGCTATAACGGATTTCGATTCCGAGCGTTTCCAGCACCCGGATACTCTCACCATAAATTTTTTCGATTAACTCATTCGACAGAAATTTGACTGCTGGACGCATTGGCTGTTCCTTTCTGCTGGCGGACTGCCAGGCACTGATCGGTTTGGTCAGTCAGTGTCTTCAATTCATAACACTTCCGTCCCGAATATAAAAATATGTCCGAACGCTTCCGACTAATAAATCATCCTTTGGGAAAAAGAAAAAAGGGTGATAGCGCCATATCACCCTTTTTCTATCAGCTAATCGAGGATCGATTAAGTATAGATCAGAAGTTCATACCTAAAGATATTCTGGTAACATTACCCAGTTCACCAAAAGCGCTGTAGGCCATATCGATAGCCGTGCCCATGAAGGGCAGATTCAGTCCGACACCGGCCGTCAAGCCGCCCTCATCCACGCCGATCTTGTAGCCGGCACGCAGGGCAACCATCTGCGCCATGCGCATTTCAAAACCCAAATTGACCAACTCCTTGTTGTCTGGCGGATGGATCGCATCGGCGGCCAGCACTATTTTGGAACTGCCCATCTCGAGCACATCCATGGTAATACCAAACCGGAAGGTCAGCGGCAGGGCATACTCGTCGAAACGAGTCAGGACGCCGGGTGTCTCCAGATCGTACCACTTGCGGAATGTGCCATCGAAAGCGATGTCCGAACCGAAGTTGGTCATCGACATACCGATTTTCATGCCATTCCAGCCGGTATCGTACAGGGAACCGACATCGATGGCCCAGCCGGCCGCAACCAGCCCGGCAAATTCCTCACGAATGTATTTGAGATTCAAGCCCATGGCAAACTGGTCGGTTAGACCCTTGGCCCAGCCCAGACCGCCGGCGAAGCTCTGAACAGTGAACATTTCTCCGGTGCCATCCGGTTGATAGGCTGTCCTCACCCGCATCTGCCCCATGTGCATGGCGACAATGTTGAAGGACAGTTTGCCCATTCTGGCTACGTCAATGGTGATCGCGGCCGCCTCGAATTGGATATCGGCGGGCCATTGGGTGTTGGAAACAAACAGACCGTGACCGTCCAGCTTGGCGATTCCGGCCACATTCCAGAAAATCGCCGAACCGTCGTCAACAATTCCGGTAAAGGCTTCCCCCATTCCGGCCGCGCGGGCACCGACAGGGATAGCAAGGAACTTGGCTCCGGTCATACCTACTTTCTGATCGGCATCCTGACCCACCAGCAGATTGACTGCCAGCAGTATGCAGATGATCGAAACGATATATTTATTCATCATAATTCTCCTTTACTTCCCTGGCCTTAACGCATGACGACAAATTTACCGACCTTGGTGTCGCCCTTGTCGTCTTCGACGACAAACATGTAGACGCCACTGGAAATATCGGCACCACGTCTGCTGATAAGGTCCCAATTTTCAAAACTGTCACCATCATCGTTGATCAGTTCGATAATGAAATCACCGGTCAGACTGTAGATCCGGATCGTGGATTTACCTTCCGGCAGGTTGATGAACTGCAGTTTGGACCACCACTGCTCATCAAATGATGGCACATGGTCCCAGATCGCGCTGCCTTTGTAGGGATTGGGTACCACGGCCACATTATCGACCGATTCGGTCGGCGCTGATGCAACATCCACGCGCAGGTTGGAAGTCCGCGAGGTCTCAAGTACGCCGATTGGTGTTAAACCATCGTCAAACGAAGTGACAGCATAGTAATAGGTAAACCCACGATTTACTTCCTTGTCCAGATAGGTGTAGGCCAAACCGGTCTCTGCTCCGACACCATCACCCATGACATCATAGGATGCCAGGGGCAGCCAGATCCGCGTACCGGTATTGTCGGAACGGTCGCTCTTGTAGACCCGGTAGCCTTCGAAATCGGCTTCGCCGGACAACGGATCAATGTAATTTTCAACGGTTGAAGCACTGGACGACCAATCCAACTGTACGTAGCCTTCTTCGGTGTAGGATACTTCTACCGTTGGAGCCGGTGGTGGTGTCGCTGCCAGCCAGTCGGCATCGTACAGTTCCTGAGCGAACGCCATTATATCACGGAGACTGCCACGGGTATTGTGCGGATTGGGATCTTCCCGACCACCCAGACCACGACCGACGCCGGCGGCGGCGTACCAGCGCACGCTGGCACCGGGAGCCAAGTTGAAGGGTCCGATGGCATGCAGATAGCGATAATCATACGGTGCCGGCGGCACTGCCGCATAGACACCATTGGACATGTACTGGAATTTCAACGCATCCGAAGATGGGTCGTCATCGATGGTCCACCAGTTATGGGATGCGGGAATACCCTGATTGCCGTTACCGTCCGGTATCGAAGTATCCAATGTCCGGATACCCAGATAGCCGGTGGATAGGCCACCTTCACCGGCATCATTACCGGTAACTTCAGGATCATCGCCGTCATAACCATATGACAGCTTGTCACTGGCCAGATATTCGGTCAGATCGTCATACCAGTATTCACCGGACGCCAGCGACGAAATGTCGAAATCATATTTCATCGCCAGATAGACTTCAGTCAGGTTGCCCGGGGTGTCGGGGTCGACAATGCTGGGATCGTCGGAATCGGCATTGGATGAAGTACCGACGTTTTTGACTTCGAAATCGTAGATGACGAAATCCTGGGCGTAACTGTAACTCCAGGCATAGGTACGTTCGATCACTTCGATTCCCAGTGGCGATTCACCGGCATTATGCCGGCTCTGCCACAGATCGCTGTAAATCGTGTAGGTATCCTCTTCGGACACCGCCGCAAAATCCTCATTGATCTGTCCACCACCGTCATTATCAATAAAGTCCAGTGGATCTTCATCCACTAAACCGTCGCCGTCATCATCGAAATCGCGTCTTCCGTAAATGTCGGTGTCATACCACAGGTAGTAATCCACATCCACCAGATTGGCGTCGGGACGGTTGGCCGAAGCCAGTACGATACTGTACTGGTCGGTCGCAAAGGCACTGCCGTTAATCGCAGTGAAGGAATCGATCCGGGCCTGCGTCAACAGCGGGAAGAATTCGTCTTCTTCCCCGGCTGTGCAGTGAATCGTACCGGTAGCATCGCGACCGGCTACCCAGAGGGCGCCGGAGAACAAATGCATATTGCCACTACCGCCAGGCCATTCCATCGATGGCGTGACCATATCCTCGTCGCCGAAACGGCCGTAGTTGAACAGATTTACCCAGATATTTCCAATCGTGTGCGGTGTCGCTCCAACCGGAATGATCTTCTCCAGTGATGGCATCGACCGGACCGTATTATCGCGGGCCACTGCAACATTCACCAGCAGGACCAAGGATAGCAGGACCACGCTCAAAAAGAAGATTCCGCTTCTTGAAGACCGGCTGCAATAATTATTAGTGAAAGGCATCTTTACCTCCTGAATCTTCAATTATATTTACCAGTTAAGCTCAATACCGACCTTGGCGCGCCGCGGTGTCGTCCAGACCGTCCAGTCACCGTAGCGACCTTCGGGATCCAGATAATGATCGGCAACACCGTTACCGTCATTATCCTCGCGGGATTGATACCATTCTGCATTGTACGGAATGCCGGCCGGAGAGAAACCCATATCCTGGCGATTGAGTACGTTGAAGACTTCCACATAAGCCGCCAGTTTTACCGGTTTGAAAGTGAAACGCTTTTGAATCCGCAGATCCAGCCGGTTGTTAAACGGCAGGCGTCCGTCATTTTCGGCCGGTACGGTCAGCGCCACCGAACGGGACTGGGTGTCGTAGGGGAAACCGCTGCCGTAGCGGTTGGTCAGATTGATTAGCCAGTCACCCGCGAATTGATTCCTGGCCGGTGGAACGTAATAAGCCAGTTTGAGGCTCAGCGTATGGCGCTGATCGTGGTCCAGCGGATGAGGATCCTTGGGGGCAATCAGGTTGCGCCACAGATAAGTATTACCCAACTGCGGATCGGAAAGCCGGCCGCTGCTGATCATGTAAGTGTAATTGACATCGGCTGAGAAATTGTTGCTCATCCGTTTGTCCAGCGCGACCTCAAAGCCCTTGACGGCGCCAAAGTCGGCGTTTTCATAAATCCAGAAGCGGGTCCCGGCCAACTGGTTGATCTGGGTCTGCTGGACCCAGCCGAAAATATCCTTGTAGTAGGCGGTTATATCCACTTTCAGGTCATTACTGAACTGGTGGGTGAAACCGACTTCATAGGAAATCGTACGCTGAGGTTCCAGTTCGGGATTGCCGATCTGTTCGTAGGCGCCCTGGGTGCTGTAGCCGATATTTTCGAAGAAATACCGCCAGTCGGGGCGCTGCAGGAAATGGTTATAACTGAAGTGCAGCACATCCCGATCGGTGATCGGGTGGGAAATACCCAACCGCGGGCTGAAATATATCGTCGGGCCGACTTCTTCACTCCAGGTCACCGGATTCAGGATTTCCTCGGTTTCGGGGTCAACCGGGGTCGAGGTGGGATCGAGAGCATCACCGGAATAGGTACAATCACCTAGGTTATAGGAATCCAGTCGCAGGCCGGCATTGACGATCAGGCCGCCCATTTCGATTTTATCCCGGAAATACAATCCCCATTCGGTCGGTTTCTGATGCCATTCATCAAGGTAATAATTCGAGAGGGAGAAAGTACGGATGATGAACGCGTCCAGATTATACAGCAGGTATTCACCGCCGAGTTGAATGAAATGAATTGGATGAATCTGGTTGGAATAGTCCAGCTTGACTGTAGTGACTTTCGATTCCATGCTGGAGGTAGCATAACCTTCACCGTGTGTTTTCCACAGGGCGTCGGATACATTATACATGGTGCCTTCGTCCAGTTCGGGATGGGTCACACCGGTTTCCTCAA
Source organism: Fidelibacterota bacterium (assembly GCA_043822705.1). Taxonomy (GTDB): domain Bacteria; phylum Fidelibacterota; class Marinisomatia; order Marinisomatales; family TCS56; genus JBDRBK01. Next base: position 16,663 of record JBDRBK010000082.1, on the reverse strand, counting down.
ACTCATTGGCTCCGTTCACAAATAACCAGTCGGAAGTCCACTCCCAGTTGTCAGTATTGACATTGTACTGTGGAGTCCAGATTTCCTTCCAACCAACGGGATTATCATCCGTCCACAGGTGGGTACCGGGATCGTTGCGATCGACCAGCAGGTCCGGATTACCAATCCGCCATTCACCAAGATAACCCGGCAGATAAGTGTTGGGGTAATTTGCTGAATCGATCTTGGTGGGATCCTGGGTCCAGATGTATATCAGGCCATTATCATTGGTCGTGTAGCGCAATTCCCGCGTCGAACTGAAAGCATAGGCGCCGGAAGTGGAATCGGGATGACCGCTTTTCACTTCCATCCGTTTGAATACCAGATACTCGTCGCGGTCGCCGTCGGCATCCCGGTCATCATAATCATGATATTTCTGATCGTAGGTGGAGTTATATGTACCGACGGTCAGTGTCAGATACGAGTTGGCATTGATTGAATGGTTGAGAACACCGGTGAAGATCGAGGTTTCCTTAATCCGGTCGGGTAACACGCTCAGCCCGGCATACAGGGTACCAAAGCCCGGCAGATAACCGGAAGTGTTGTACTTGGCGTACTCGTAATCATAGATTTTGTAGAGCTGATTCGCCCGCAGTAAACTCAAATTGAACTTGGTCTTGGCACTCAGATTGTAAGTCACCTTGCCCAGGATGCTGAAATTGTCACGGCTCTGGTTGTCAAAATGTGCCCGTTCCTGGTCCAGATACTCGCCGGACAGGGCAAAATAGGCTTTGCTGAACAGCGGACCGGTGAGATTGAACGAGTATTTCCGGCGCTGGTAATCACCGCGGGTGTCGGTCCAGATCGGTTCACTGTTGACATAGGCCTCTTCGCCTTTGACATACCCGAGTTCGCTGTTGCGGTGCAGACTCTGGATGCCGGCGGCGTCCAGTTCAGTACCGTTGATGACCATCCGGCCGCCCTTGGCGATCAGGTTGCCGTCGCCATCCAGGTAGTCCGGCGGCAGGCTGAATTCGGGATCAAGATACCAGTCCTTGGCATAAGTCTCATTCAGTCCGGTAAATAAAGTACCTTCGTCGGTAACCCGGATGCGTCCGGTCAATTCCTTGCGGCCTTCGGCGGTGGCGATATTCACGACCGCGTCCTGGGCGTTACCGAATTCGGGCGAGTAGCCGCCGGTCAGCATTTCGATTTCCTCGAAGGCGAATTCCGGCAACTCGACATTCAGGCTCACATCGGTGGCGGGGCCACTGGCGGCGAATCCGTTGGTTGAATTGGTCTGACTGTTGCCCTGCCCGGCCCCGTAGCCGGTCATCGGGTTACGCATACTGACGCCGTCAATGTAATAGATCGTGCCACTGGAACGCCCACCGCGAATGCTGGCGCCGACGGCACCGGCCTCCATAGCCACCAGGTCGGTGAACGACTCGGACGGAACCGTGGTGATATCACTGGCGGAAATGAAAGTCTTGGTAGCGGTGTTGTCCATCTGGATCAACTTGCGTTCCGCCGTGACCGTCACTTCCTCACCTTCGATCACGGTCGATTCCATATCGAAATTAATGGTCGTGGTATGATCGATCGTGACCAGTACGCTGGTCATGATGAACTCCTTGTAACCGATATAGGTAGCCTTTAAGTCCCAGTTACCAACCGGCACATTCAGGATGAAATAGCGGCCATCGATGTCACTGGCACCACCCATGCTGGTACCATCGACCAGGACATTTACACCGGCCAATACTTCCCCAGTCTCACTATCCTTAATTAAACCGGTGATTTTACCAGTCGTTACAGCGAATAACGATGTCGACCACAAGATCAGGGTCAGCGATAATAAGACTGCTTTGATGAATTTTATTTTTTTCATTGTGCTCCTCATTATGGTACTTTGAATATTACTCTTCAAAGATCGTCCCAAGAATATGATTGGCTACCGGGTATAGATCACCAGGGGACAGAGAGAGATGATTATGGTTGGTAGCCAAAAACGCGAAGTTCACGGACCAGAACACGGTTTTGAAATCCGGTCCGTCATACATTACGCCGGCGGTCGTGCCGCTGTCGTAACCTCCCAGGTCATAAATGGCGACGGTGTTCGGATCATCGTCCGGGACCAGGGCATCAGGCCAGCCCGTTCCGGTCGCCAGACCGGGAATTCCAATTTCAGTGAAGCCATCGACATCGATCGAAGTCAGGCCGCTAAAGGCATCATCGCCGGCATCACCGCCACCGGTCAGATGGAGGTAATCGCGGAGAAAATGACCGGTGTCAAAAGCAGCGGTATCCACATACTCAGTGTAAAATAGAATCTCGCTGCCCATCAACCACAGGTTGCCGCCGCCGTCCAGGAAATCATCCAGCGGATTGTCGATGGTATTATCTCCATAATAAAAGAAGGCCATGGGGTCGCCGTCAACATACCAGATCACCGATGAATAACCCGCCAGATCGGCAGCCGTCGGCAAACCATTGATATCCACGTCCCATTCCTCCCAGGACCAGTCCCGCAACACGGAACCAATGATCTCATCCGTCGCAATCTCATTCAGGAACGGTGAATCGCCGGGGATGTAATTATCGACCACCAGAATCGTTGGTGCTTTTACCGTGACGTTAATTTCATAAGGCGCGCATTCCAGTCCTGAATTATCACGAGCTTTGACCTGGAAGACGTAATCACCGGTTTGCAGGTCTTCGAATACGGCAGAAGTCGTGTTCAGGCTCCAGGCGGTCCAGGCGGTGGCGCTGGCGCCGGTACCGCTCAGACGATAACTGTAGCCCGACACGCTGCCAAACGGCGATTCGTCACTGGCCGTCCACACGAAAAAGATGTTACTGCCCGGTGCCCGGTAGGAATTGTCAGTAGGGCTTTGTGTAAAGCGGATTTCGGGAGCAGTGGCGTCAGCCGCGCCGATCGCGAAACTGACGCTGTCCGGTGTCGCCTCCACACTGTCCTTGTCATCCCTGGCCCAAACCGTGAACAGGTAGTCACCTTCCAACAGATTGCTGAAGGTCTGGGTCATCTGCATCGTCCAATCCTCGGATTGTTCATAGGCTTCGCCGTCCATATCCAGGGTCCACTGGAAGCCGGCTACGTAGCCGGGATAGACGCTGCCCTTCCATTTGAAGGTAGGCGATGAATTGTAAATCAACGTCGCAGCATTGGCCGGGCCTTCGATAATGTCAGTATTCAGTACGATAGCGGCTTGCTCCGGTACCGTCGATTCATCCTCCGGATTGAGGAATGAATCACAACCTATGATCAAAAGCCATAGGATCGCTATTACTCCCAGGGGAGAAAAAAATCTTCTAACCATTTTGCCTCCTTGTGACATTAGTATGGTTACTCATTACAATTTGTCTGCAGCTACTGGATAGCAAATATGCTGGTGATGATATAACGCATATTGGCTTTGTATTCATCATGATCGAAACGATAGTGCCGACCCGACAGGAATACAAAATTACCCTTTGCCTCCAGGGTACCCGTCGTTGGTAGCGTAGCCTGGGTCAGGTCATTGCTGTAATCCAGATTCGGATGCGACCAGACGCCGCAGCCACGTACATATCCAAAACTGCCGATCACGGCACTCGTGCGATGGGCGAACAGCAGGGTGCTGGTACCTGAGGCTTTGGTATAGCTGCGCGATCCGTCGTAATTGGTCACATCATCGTCGGCAGGGCTGCCACCGGAATCAAAACCGCCACTTGAAAAAACACTGGTCAGCGAGGCCCCGGACGGTGTACAGGCAACCAATCCCGGGAACATCGGTTCGAATTCAAGCAGGGAAATTTCCGTTTCCCGCCAGGCGACCTGGGCATAGGCCTCCAGTTCAGGCGTAAAGAACTGGTCGGTATAACGAGCCCCCAGGAAAACATTGCCACCAGCCAGCAGATAGGGATAAATCGGTGTCAACTGCCATAACTCAAGGTCGCCACTGAATGCGTTGCCGGCCCAGATCACGCATTCGAAATCACTCAGGATATCCGGTGTCACCGGACCACCGCCACCGAGATAATTGTCGGTTGGCATGGTGGAAATCGCCGGAGCACTACCGCTGCCAAACAGATCCCAGAAATAGATATCGGCCAGATCCAGACCGCCCCAGTATACCGAATCGGTGTACATGCTGGTGATTTCGTCAAAATAACTGTCTGCGACACCATTGACCACCAGGATTTTCCTGGTGGGATTATAGGCCGCGGCCGAGAAGCTGATCGACATTTTACTGACCTGATACTGGGCGTCGCGGACTTTCACGTAAAAAGTGTGCTGGCCGGAACCGAGATTCGATCCAAGGATCTCAAACGCGGTAGCCCCCCGCCAACTGTACTGCATATTCGCCTGATTGTCGCTCCAGCCGGTCGAGTCGTCCAGGGCAAAAGTGGCATACCCTTCAGGAAGCTGACCGCCGTAATAATCAACATTGACTTCCCATGAGAAGGCGACGTCCAGCCCGGCAAACCAGCCGCCACCGTCAACAATCGGACTGGTGCTGATCAGCATGGGCAGACTGCCGGCTTTGACCACAAATGCGCTCTGGGCCGGAGAATTATCGACGGCTCCCAGATTATCAACGGCACGCACATAAAATATATGTGCACCTTCGGCCAAGCCGTAGAAAATATGCTCGGTAACGAAGGCATCCACGGCGATCCAGTTGGTCAGATCATCGATGGCGTATTCGTAGCCGCTGATATTTCCATCTTGGTCGATCCCTTCCCAAACGAAACGCACATCAGGACCAACAGTGGCACCTGTCACCGGACCTTCGACGATTTGCGTCTCCGGCTGCGTCGTCCGAGGGGACATTGTTGCTGCTGCCGGTGACAGGTCTGCCTGATCGTTATTATCGATGGCACGGACATAGAATACGTGCTCATCGTCCAGGTCAAGAAATTCAAAGTCGGTATAAGGATTGGTTACATCCTCCACCGGGAAAGTCTCGGATAAACCGGTTGTTTCGTACCAGTCGCCGTCATCCCAGCGATACTCGAACCGTTCGACACGGCCGTCCACATCGGTCCCGTACCAGGATATCCTGGTTACCACCCCCGGACTCACTTCGGAAATATATGATTCCGGCCGGATGTTCGGGCTGGGTTGGGCCAGTTCCTCTGATTCACACCCCCAGAACCCGATAGCAATAAACATTACTAATACGAGGGTGCTAAATATCCGTTTCAAGCTCATCTCAACCTCACTGTTTGATTTAATGCTTCTTTGATTTCGATCATTTGTCGCCGGTTAACAGCTATGACAACAGGCGTCATTTGACCGCTACAGTCATTTCTGACCCCCGGATTACCTCCGGGTAAATTCCGGCATTTTCGCTGCCATAACAATCTTTCTGTTTTTCGCAACATTATAATTATTCAGTGTTTATTATTCGCCAAGGAAGGTTCTGCGGCGATCCGGCTTCAGTCTGAAATTCACGATAATCCATCGCCCCTCCTGGTCGATATTTTTTTATCTATTTCAATAACCGAGGCGAAGTTATCGGCCTCGGCCCGATCGTTATATTATTGATCTTTAAGAGGTGGGAATTATCGTTAAACGGTGATACGAACCGTTGAAAGGCGAGTCTATCGTACGGATCAGCTGACTGTAGCAGCGGGCACGATCATAAACTATTGATTATTAATGTGTACTATGCGACCGTGTGGTATTGGCAACAATCCGTACCGTAGTAATTGACCATGATTGAATCACCATAAAAACCAGGTTATTCGCCATTGCCCGCATTAGAGCGGAGAAACAATGCAACCTGGTGATCCACACGATTTGAATTGATGAAAAACGAAACGGCATCCACTAGCTGCATAGCCCTGTCGCCATATGCAAACCGGAAATTTGCCAAATATATGAAAATCCACCGGAGACCCTTCATCGATTGTGTCAGCCGCTTGAAGAAATATCATTATATTAATGAACCGGTTTGTATATTTTTAAGCCTTGTAAAATCCATGATAACGAGCAGAATATCCGGCATTATATCGTTATTATCCAAAAGGCCAGTTGGGTAATCAGGTGCGGTGTTGAATAAGTGAGCGTTTTATACAATAAAAATCGGTTATTCTGGATTCTGCAATTATCCGGCTGGGGTATTTATTGGTTATATATCATCACCAATGCCAAATCGATGGGATACTATGGTGTCCGTTATATGATCTGGAATACACTGGTCGTGTCAATTGGTTTTCTGCTCACGGTTATCATCAGATATATCTATAGCAGGATTAATTTTCAGGCACTTTCACTGGCGAAAGTATTTGCAATCGCCACTGGCGCGACCCTGATAATTATCAATGTCTGGTACGTATTGCGACTGCTGGTGAATAAAATAATGATTCAGCCCGGTGAGCAGGTAGTGCCGACGACTATCGATTATTATCTGCAGGGAGTATTTTTCTGGGGTGTTTTGATCTTCGCCTGGCACACATTGTATTTCACCATTAAGTTCTGGATGGAATGGAACGAAGCGCGTGAACGTACCCGGCAGGCCGACATCCTGGCCCACAAGGCCCAGTTGCAGATGTTGCAGTATCAGCTCAACCCCCATTTTCTTTTCAATTCACTCAATTCCATCCGGGCACTGATTGAGGAGGATGCCAACAATGCCCGGAGCATGATATCCGAACTCTCGGAGTTTTTGCGCTACTCGTTGCTCAGCAAACAATATTCTGATGTGCCGCTGCGAAATGAAATGGAAGCGTTGCAGCATTATTTCGCCATCGAAAAGAAACGTTTCGAGGACAAGTTAAATATTATTTTTGATATCGATCCGCTGGCCAACGATTTTCTGGTAATCCGGTTTTTACTCCATCCGCTGGTTGAAAACGCCATCAAATACGGCATGCGGACCAGCCCGTTGCCTTTAACGATTCAGATTATTGCAAGGGTATTGAACGATACCCTGATCCTCGAAGTGCGCAACAGCGGGCGCTGGGTCGATCCGGCTGAAAATCTTGCCCAACCCAGCGGCAGTACAGGCACCGGTCTCAGCAACATCCGCCAGCGCCTGGAAAATGCCTTCCCGAATCGCTATACATTCGACGTGATCCAGAAACAGAACAGTGTCCATTTCAAACTGGAAATCAGCCGCTGATCAACGACCATGAATAATGACAACGCCGAAACATAAAAATATCCTGACCCAACTGAATTTCCTGAAACTGGAGAAATTAGCCGGTTCATTCTGGATTCTTAACAGCCTCGGCTGGGTATTCTACTGGATAATCGTTTATTTTAATTTCTTCTGGTTCCGCGATGTATTTAAATACGATATAATCAATCTGTTTATCATCACGGTCTGGGGATTCGTATTCACTGTTCTACTGCGCTATATTTATCAAAAAATCAATATCAATACCCAGTCCATCACGACCCTGATCCTGATCACTTTGACCAGTTCGGTAATTGCCGCCAACGTCTGGTTCTGGGTTTCCCGGACGACCTACTACAGCCTGCTGGGCCGCGGTCTCACCTGGATTAATCAACTGGTGCCAGGGGCCTATCAGTATGTGGTCTTCTGGGACAGCGTCCTCCTGATCGGCTGGAGCAGCCTGTATTTTTCAATCAAATTGTTCCTGGAATGGAACCACCAGCGCGAAAAAACCGAGGAGGCCAAAGAACAGATCCACAAAGCTCATCTGCAAACATTGCGCTATCAATTGAATCCTCATTTTCTTTTTAATTCATTAAATTCAATACGGGCTTTGATAACTGAAGACAAGAATGATGCAAAAAAAATGGTGACTGAGTTATCCGAGTTTTTGCGTTATTCCCTGATCAGTAAAAATTACCCGGAGGTATCGCTGCGCCAAGAAATCGAGGCGGTACAACATTTCTTCTACATCGAGAAGCGACGCTACGAGGATAAACTTGAAATTTCGTTTGACATCGATCCGCTGGCGGAGGATTATCCGATTATCAGCTTTATAATCCAACCGCTGGCCGAGAATGCCGTGAAACACGGCATGCGCACCAGTCCGATGCCGCTGAAAGTGCGGATTTCGGCCAAAGTGTCAAGAGGCGTACTCGCTATCGATGTCATGAACACCGGACAATGGATCGATTCCACCCGGCGCAAAGCGGAAAATGACATCGATATCGGTTCGGGGTTGCACAATGTCCGGCAGCGCTTGTCACAGGCCTATCCCGGCAGCCATACCTTTACCATCAATAAAAAGCCCGATAATATCCACGTCAGAATGGAAATCCATAAGTTAGTTCAGGACACCCATGAAAAAGCCGTATAAAGCGCTGATTATTGATGATGAACGACTGGCGCGCAAAGATTTGCGTGATCTGTTGTCAGAGATTAATGAGATAGAGATTGTCGGCGAGGCCGATAGTGTCGTTAGTGCTCAGGAAGCCATCCAGAAACTGCGACCCGACGTCATCTTCCTGGACATTCAGATGCCCGGCGAATCAGGCTTCGATCTGCTGGAAAAAATCGACGCAGAACTGAAAATCATTTTCGTCACGGCCTACGATGAATTTGCGATTCGGGCGTTCGATGTTAATGCCCTGGATTATCTGCTCAAACCGGTCAATCCGGTGCGCCTGAAAACGGCCATCGAAAGAATCGATCTCCAGGATGAATTTCAGGTTGCCGGCACCCGTAAATTGAATTACAACGACCACCTATTTCTGATGGTCAACAGTCAATTCAAATTCCTCGGAATCAAAAATATACTGTATATCAATTCCGCCGGTGACTACTCCGAAATATTGACCATCTCCGGTGTAAAGGGTCTGACGCAGAAATCGATGAAGGAATGGGAAACTCGGCTACCGGAAAATCATTTTACCCGCATCCATCGCTCCACCATCATCAATCTTGACTATATCGATCACCTGGAGGAATGGTTCAATTATTCCTACCGGGTGTACCTAAAAGGAATTGAAGAGCCGTTTGTCATGAGCCGCCGCTACGTGGCGAAGCTCAAAAATCTGCTGGGCTGACCCGGTCGAATCAGCGCTTTCGACCGGGTTCACCGCGGTCGCTCAGATTGGCTTCGTCAGGAACGCTCCCAGGTTACCAAAATTTGTTTTTCGTTTTTAAGATACTGAAATGAATGCTCCCCCTTGTATGACCGGGCCAGGCTCTCACCGATCCGCCGGGCAATATGAATACCAGTAGTTGTCACCAGTATGTTGTCGCCGCGGTCGTTGATCTTCATGATGCGCTCCTGCGGATGTTCCCCCTTCTCCTGCTTCTCGACATTATTTACCAGGTTCAGTATCTCCTGGCGATGATCGTTAAAAAAGGCACCTTTGATTTCTATATGCCCCGATGGAACCTGTTCCTTCATCCGGCGGCAGGCGGGACAAATCACCGTGTTCGCCATCGGCGGGACCTCTTTCCAGGTCCAGCGTCCGTTGGTGAACACCGCTCCACAATCGGAACAACCGGTCGGGTCGGGCAGTTTTCCCTGCTCCTGATATACATCATGTCGTTTCTGCTTCAGCAGGCGGTCACTCCGGCCAAACGTACCTTTATCCATGCGTTTCTCCTTTTGGGGGTTTTGGGATATACACAGTAACCGATGCAATGGCAACGGTCATGAAATATGGCTTATGATTAACAGTCGGATATTCGTTTCTTAGCGAGTGGAAAACTTTGCGACCTTCGGCTTGACCAGTCGTTCGAAATCCGTGTAAGCCAGCTTAATCAATTGCGTGTGTGAGCAGGCATTGAAAGCAATTTCCTCATCTTCGCTCAGACTCTTGGTGACGTAAACATCCATGTCGTAAAGATTTCCGAACGGAGGCATCGCTCCCAGTTCACAGTCAGGAAAGAGGTCGCGAAACTCCGCTTCACTGGCAAGTTCGACTTTTTCCCCGATGAGTTCTTTTAATAATTTGAAATTCACTTCATAAGACGCCGGTAATACGACCATCTTCATGCCGCTGGCACATTTGACAATTACGGTTTTTGCCAATTCGCCGCCCGGAATATGAGCGGTGGAAGCGACATACTGGGCGGTATAAGCCACCGGATGGTTCAGTATTTCATATTTTACCTTATTAGAATCCAGATACTCTCTCAGTTTTTTTAAAGGCATGCACCAACCTCCTATTGAATTGATATAGTATACCAGACGACTTGCAGTTTATCAAGCTGAATTTTTGCGTCCGACAATCACCATTATACTGGTATAGAAAGATAATTCCGTGAAATAATATGACTTGCGATTTTCCCCCGGCTGTGCCAAATTATCCGTATTATTAATCGGATTCCGGGATTCCGGCAATCGTGCCGCAAATTACAATCATTAAGGAGGGGTAAATGGCCGAAGTAAATTTCAGCAAATCGCCGGAAGAAGTGGCCTACGGGCTGATGCTGTTCTGGTTAAAGGACAATGATGCGGAATACAAAAAAATCAAATCCGATATCGATGAATTGTTATTCCTGTATGCCAAAGTGTTGAAGGTAGTAAAAAGTCCGGTACACTTTCTCGACGAACGCCGCGGAGCCCTGTAAATCAAGGGCAAATCTCCAATGGACTGACATATACTACTTTTTTCCGGTAATTGTTCTGTGCCTGTCGGTCATCATCGGTCAGCTATCAACTGATCGTTTTTGCCTGACAACCATTTGCTTAATTATAGTGTCTTACAGGAAAAATCTGTTAGTAAACCGGTGGAAAGGGAGTATCAAGAATGAAAAAGTGTCTATATTTTCTCATATTTAGCATTCTCTCAATTCTAGTAATCGCCAAACCAGGTACCGAATACGATGCCGGTCGCCTGCGGAAAACGGTGGCAACTTACATCAGCGATGGAAAAATCACGGTCAATGGAGAATTACAAGAGCCAGTCTGGCAGACTGGTATCTGGCAGGGTAATTTGATCCAACGCAATCCAAATGACGGTACGCCGGAAACATATTCGACCGAATTCTGCGTCTTATACGATAATGAATATCTGTACATCGGCGCTCGCGCCCGCGATCCCGAACCGGATAAAATCACAGCGATTCTCACCCGCCGTGACGAATATACCGAATCAGACTGGATGTACGTATCGATTGACAGTTACAACGATAACCGCACTGCCTTTGAATTTGGGCTCAACGCCGCCGGTGTTAAACACGATATCCGCCGCTACGATGACGAATCGATGGATGAAAGCTGGGATGCCATCTGGGATGGCGAGGCAGAAATCAATAGCGATGGCTGGTCGGCGGAATGGCGAATTCCCTTCCGGGAGTTGCGGTTTACCAGTACCGAGCAGATGCAATGGGGCTTGCAGTTTTATCGTGAATTGCCGCGTCATGAAAATGAATTATCGGTGTGGAGCTACTGGGCTCAGTCGGAAGAAGGCTTTGTGTCGCATTACGGTAACCTGAGTGGCCTGAATAATGTCAAATCACAACGCCCGCTATATGTGGCACCATATTTTGCCGGCAGCAATAAAGTCTCCGATAATCTGGTCAGTGATGTTCACCCGGAAAAATACGATATATTATCCAACGTTGGCGGCGATGTACGCTACAGCAGCCCCAACGGATTGACATTGAATGCCACTATCAATCCCGATTTCGGGCAAGTGGAGTCTGACCCGGCTGATTACAATTTGACCGAGTTTGAGACATATTTTTCCGAAAAACGGCCATTCTTCATGGAAGGCAGCAATATTTTTAATTTCGCTTTAGGTTTCGGTGACGGTGACAATTCCTCCAACACCCTGTTCTATTCCCGGCGTATCGGTCGGGCACCACAGGGTAGCGCCAACACTGATGACAGTAAAGATCTGGTTGATATTCAACAACCGGAAATCACCAATATTATCAGTGCAGCCAAACTAACCGGGAAAACTGCCAACGGATTATCGATGGGAGTACTGGAAGCGGTAACCGCCGAAGAACATACGACCGTTTATTACGGTGATGAATCAAAAGATAAACAGGTTGTCGAGCCGTTGACCAACTACCACCTGACCCGTGTTCAACAGGATTTTAATGAAGGTCAAACTTCAGTGGGTGGGATTTTTACCTCCGTCAACCGCCGGCTAGATGATACGAATATGGACTTTCTACATTCTCAGGCCTATACCGGTGGTATCGACATCGATCATGAATTCCTGGACCGTAAGTATGGATTTCTGGGGGCGGTTTCATTCAGCCATGTCCGTGGCGACACCCTGGCGATTCAGCAGACCCAATTAAGCTCTGCTCGTTATTTTCATCGCGAGGAGGCGCCACATATTGAATATGACCCGGAAAGAACTTCTCTGAGTGGTTTCGCCGTAAAAGCAATCGGCACTAAAAATACCGGCCACCTACGGGCCGCTGGTGGAGTAGTCGCCTACAGCCCCGGTTTTGAAATCAATGATATGGGTTTTTTGAATTCCGTCGATAATATTAACCAGTTCGCCTGGGCACAGTATTTCCAATGGGAACCGAAGAAAATCTTTCGCAGTTATCGTATCAATTTCAATCAGTGGACCAACTACGATTTCAGCGGATTAAGGAAAGTTCTGGGAGGTAATATCAATGCCAATGGGACCTTTAACAATAGCTGGTCGATGGGTGGTGGAATCAACCATAACTGGGAGGGTATGAACGTCTCTTTCAACCGGGGTGGTCCACCAATCTATGTTGCTCCTTCGACCAACGGCTGGCTGTGGGTTAATACCGACAGTCGGAAAAATCTGATATTTTACACTTACGGCCAGCGCTATGTCAGCGTGGATAATGTGAAAAGCTTCTATATCGAAGAAGATGTCACCTGGAGACCACGCCACAATTTGCAACTGGAAGCGGAAATCAGCTATAACCAATTGGACGATACCTGGTCCTGGATTGGCAGAGCGACCGATAATGACGGAAATACTCATTATATCTGGTCCGATATGCTGCAGCAGACACTGGCACTAGAATTCCGGGCCGACCTGACTCTCACCAACAACCTATCGGTTCAGTTCTACGGACAGCCCTATTTCACGGCCGGCGATTTCTTCAATTTGAAGGAAGTGATCGACGCCGATAATCCCGATATCAATGAACGGTTCGACCCGCTGAATGAGGAAGATTGGGATTTGCAGCAGGATGATGATGGCGTCTACCGCTATTATATTGACCGGGTTGATGAAGACGACACCCCTTACAAATTAAGTGGGTATAAGAATTTCAATTACAAACAATTTCGTTCCAACCTGGTTGTCCGCTGGGAATACGCTACCGGGTCGGCGCTCTACCTGGTCTGGTCGCAGGGCTATACCAATTATGAATTATTCAAAGAATTTGACGTGCAGAAAGACCTGAATACCCTATTCAAAGACATCGGAACCAATGTGTTTATGGTAAAACTAAGCCACACCTTTAATATATAAGCTTCGTTCAACGGTTTTGATAAAAACGGCGGTCGGTAATCGATCGCCGTTTTTATTCTGATTTGTTCAATCCAAAATGTTTAATTTTAATACTACACGGGGGCGGTTCTTGATATACAGCTAATCTTATTCCCGGAGAACGCATTTTGAAGCAAACACTCAGCGAACAATTTTTTAAAACCGGTAATCAATTTTTAGGCACACGCTATCCAATTTTATGTGGTGCTATGACCTGGGTCAGTGACCCGCAACTGGTAGCCAACGTCTGCAACGCCGGCGGTTTCGCCAGTCTGGCTGGTGGCAACACGCCAGTCGATATCCTGCAAAAACAAATTTTACAAACACGGGAATTAACCGACAAACCATTCGGTGTCAATCTGATCACCATCGCGCCACTCTACCGGGATCATTTACAACTGGTCCGGGAAACCCAGCCGGATTTCGTGATTTTTGCCGGCAGTTTCCCGCGGGAAAAGGAGGTGCAAATCGCCCGTGAAAGTGGTGCTCGGGTAATGTGCTTCGCCTCCACAAAATCGATCGCCGACCGCATGATCCGTTACGGTGCCGACGCCCTGATCCTGGAAGGCATGGAAGCGGGCGGCCATGTCGGCCAGGTTACCTTGACGATTCTGTTGCAACAGGTTCTGTTCGAAGTCAGCGCAGTGCCGGTTTTCGTGGCTGGCGGAATCGGTTCAGGCAAAATGTGCGCCCACCTGCTGTTGATGGGTGCCGCCGGAATCCAGATGGGCACCCGCTTCGCCGTCGCCAAAGAAGCCAACACGCATGCCAAATTCAAGGAACGTTTCATCAAGGCCGATGCCCGCGATGCCATCGCAACACCACAGATCGACAGCCGATTGCCGGTAGTGGCCGTACGGGCGCTGCGTAATAAAGGTCATGACGAATTCAGCCGCCTGCAGTTAGCCTTATTGAAAAAACTGGATGAAGGTTCGATCAGCCGGATCGAAGCGCAGATGAAAGTCGAGGAATTCTGGATCGGCGCCCTGCGAAGAGCGGTGGTGGAAGGCGATGTCGAGCATGGTTCGCTGATGGCGGGCCAATCGGTGGGACTGGTCAATAAAATTCAGACTATCGAAGAAATTATCCAGGAAATTGTCAACGATACTGAAATTGAATTGCAGCGGACCAGAAAATTGCTTTGCGACTAATCAGGGAACGATACTCCAGTCTTTTACAATAAAACTACCGCTATTTTCTATACAAAGAATCAGCGCTGCTTTTGAAATGATCAGCGGATCATTTTCGACGCTAAACAATAAACGATCGCGATCAAAACTGTGATTTAATACACCTTCGGTCTCATCCAGAGCCCGGCCGATATCAGACGGTCAGCCGCTTCAGAGGAAACCGCCACGAAATTTCATACCGTCGATTTTATAGGTTACTTTCATCAGATTTATATTGCCGGGCGTCTTAGAAGACACCCGGCATTTGCACTTGTTTAACCTTTTACAAGCCGCATTGGTTTCAACAGCATACCGCATTCGTCGCAGGTGCCGGGCTGGTCGCTGCGGATATGCGAATGGACTTCCATCGGGCAGCCGTAATAGTCCATCTTTGCTTCGGTAGTTACTACACCAGCCACCAGTGTCATACTGCATTCGGGACATTTACCGGGTTCCATGGAATGCACATGCTTATGCGAATCCATGGGGCAGGTGTAATAAATTAACTGTTCTCCGTCGACCACAGCACCGGCCATGGCCATTTTGGAATGATCCATCTTGGCAGCCGTATCGGCGGTTTTGGTCTTTCCGCAGGCCCAGATACCAGACAACACAATTAATCCGATTACAATCAGTTTCTTGTTCATTTTACTTCCTTTCGTTTTTCTATTTAATTTTTACTTGATCCATTTTTATTCAATAACCGTCGCTCGGCGATAGCCGTATAAAGGATCGGTACCACAAAAGTCGTGAGCGTCGCAAAAAACATCCCGCCAAACGATGGAATCGCCATCGGCACCATTACATCCGAACCGCGCCCAGTGGCTGTGAGCACCGGAATCAAGGCCAGAATGGTGGTGGCGGTAGTCATCATTGCCGGTCGAATACGTCGTGACCCGGCTAGAATCGCGGCTTCACGAATTTCAGTGATTGATCCGGGGGTTCGATTGGCAAAACTCTGGTCCAGATAGGTACTGATCAGCACACCATCATCAGAAGCAATGCCGAATAGGGCCAGGAAACCGACCCAGACCGCCACCGACAGATTCACCGGATGGATCTGGAATAACGCCCGCAGATCGACGCTGCCGACGCTGAAATTCAGAAACCAGTCCTGTCCGTACAGCCACAGCATCGTGAAACCACCGGCCCAGGCTACAACGATACCGGAAAAAACGATGGCCGTAGTGGACGCCCGCCGGAACTGCAGGTAGAGAATCATGAAAATCAGGAACAAGGCCAGCGGCAGAATGATACTAAGCTTTTCCATGGCCCGAATCTGATTTTCATACGAACCGGCGAAAGCGTAACTGACACCGGCCGGTACCACCAGTTCGCCGGCGACGATTTTCTGCCGCAGGTAACGCTGGGCCTGTTCCACCACATCCACTTCCGCCCAGCCTTCCTTTTTATCGAACAGCACGTAGCCGGTTAAAAAAGTGTCTTCGCTCTTGATCATCTGCGGACCGCGGACGTAATTGATCCGGGCCAACTGTCCCAGCGGAATCTGGGCGCCGGCGCCGGCCGGGACCAGAATGTCTTCCAGTGATTCGATCGAGCCGCGCAGTTCCCGCAGATAACGCACGCGCACCGGGTAGCGCTCCCGCCCCTCCACCGTAGTAGTGATTTGCTTGCCGCCGATAGCCACTTCGATCACATCCTGCACCATCCGCAGGGGGATACCGTAGCGGGCGATCGCCCGCCGGTCGATTTCGATTTCGATATAGGGTTTCCCGACGATCCGGTCGGCGAAAACAGCGGCCGCTTCCACGGCGGAAATTTCCTTGAGCAGTTTTTCCAGCTCGAGACCAAAGCCCTCGATTGTCGCGAGGTCCGGTCCCCTGACCTTGATCCCCATCGGCGCCCGCATTCCGCTCTGGAGCATCACGATCCGGGCCGAAATCGGCTGCAGGCGCGGAGCGGATGTCGTTCCGGGAATCCGGGCCACTATCACCAGCTCGTCCCAAATATCCTGGTTGGTGCGGATCTGCTCGCGCCACTGGCGGAAGGGCTTGCCCGAATGGTCGGGAATCAGCGCCCCGGCCGCGTCGCGGAGAAAATTGCCATCGCCATCGATTCGGAACAACAGGCGGTCGCCGCTGGAATCGGAAATGTACTCCGATTTATA
>JBDRBK010000081.1:0-21719 GCA_043822705.1 Fidelibacterota bacterium | reverse complement strand
AAATTTGGAACCGCGCAGGGCATCTACCATGGCATCATTAATTTTCTCGGTCCGGAAATCAACCGCCGCCTGCAATGCCAACCGGTCCGTGTGGTATTTATGCACGAAAAATCTTTTATTGTGCCTTTTACCCACCTGATCAACCCAGTGGACCTGGTACACCCGCACCTTCGTTCCCTTGCGCAATTCGTGGGTAACGGAAACACCGCTGTACCCAGTGCTGTTATTACTTTGGGGAGTTTTTCGAAAGCGGTAGCGCCGCAGGCCGGCCAGGATTTCATCCCGATAGTCTCGGGCCGCCTGAAACGATTGCTCCTTGCCACCGAATTTCTTGTCGCTAAACAGTTTACTCAACTGCTGACCGTTGTAGAATTTTCGAAACTGCCAGCCATGGGTGTTAGGAGTATCAATACGATACAGATTATCCGGCATTGCCTACTGTTCCTCTCATCGCTTGAATGTAATCTGCCCCCGTCTCTCTGTCCCTGTCTCTGTTAAATCACATCAATCGACGTTATCGATTCATTACTACGCGGCACGGGTCAGTTGTTTTGCTTGTGCTGCCCGGCCTGAATCGATTTACCAACAATCTGGCTGACTTGGTGATTGCGCCGATCGATCCTTAGTAAAAACGCAATGATAATTTAGTATTTGAACGATCGCTATGCAAGATTGCGATCAGTAAATCACGACTATCTTGATTTCATCAAGTTCGATCCAGTCCCAGAAATTGGCCCGATCCAGTTTGATCACCCCGTCTTTGAAACTGAACCGCACCCGCTTCCGATATAAAGATTCGGTAAACCATTCTGAGTTATTGCGCTTATAGTAGATCGCCACGTAGGGTGGATTATCGGCTGTCAAATCGGGAATGACCAGCGTACCGATGGCTTCGTTGAATTCACCGGCAGCGGTAATGAATTCGACTTTTGTAAAGCTGTATACTCGCTTGGTAACTTCTTTATAATCTCTATATTTATGAATATCCTGCGCCAAACCTGTCGTTATTGTCATAAACAATATAATCACCACGTTAACAATGGATTTGCGCACTATTTTCACTGTTGTCCGAAATTATCGTGGGTCAAATCGTTTAGCGGGTCCGGGCCCGGTGTCGCTAAAAATCAGCTTTTTTTCTGTTCCAGCAATTCCAGCCGCCGCTCCCATTCACTCATTTCCCGTACCGGTTCCGTTGTCGGCTCAGCCTCTTCCGCCTCAACTTCCTCGGCCTCGGAATGCCGTCGCTCCCAGAGTTCGTGTAATTGCTGACGACGCTCGATCGATCGATTCCGTAACTCCCCGATTAGTTCGTTAACTTCATCATTGAACTCGGAGATAGTGCGCTCCAGACGGTTCATCAATTCCGTCTGTAATGATTCTCCATATTTTTCACCGATGCTGTTCAGAATCCCCCCCAGCTTTTCACTGATGTAATTCGGCTCGGCCTTCTTTGGTTCTTCGACCGGTTTCTTGGCTGTCTTCACTACTGGCATGTTACCTCCTCTTGATTAAAAATTGACATGTCATCGATTGTGCGTCGCAATCGCTACGGCCGTTCTGGGCGATAACAGAATATTGGCCGCCTCATACAATTCCTGGCCCAACATTAATCCCAGCATGGACCCCAGAAAGCGGTTATGCCAGGCTTGCGACGACGGTTGGGCAGTCTGTGAATTCCAGACTTCGCTGAGTCCCAGACCCAGGCCGGCCCCGACAACATATAACCATTTTCGCCGATGATGCTGTTCCACAATGACCGACCGATATGAAATTGCACCAACTTCATGATAGGGAAAAGCCACGATCTGAACCGGTGTCTGAATCCTGAAAAGATCGTTACCATGCGGCACCAGAATTCCGCGGACCGTCATTCCGCCGACATGTTTCACCTTCACGAATTGCCCGGTTGGAATGTCATCCAATATCTCTCTGGTTCGCAGATAGGTCAGGTCCTGGTACAGATTCTGCCGGTCTTGGTCGGTAATCGGAGCCATCCGGTCGATCTGGTGCTTCAAATCGATATATTCCTTCCAGGTATAAAATTTCTTGTTGGTGATAACCTGTCCATCTTTATGGAATATTATCCGGGCTTGATACAAATCCTCTTTTACCTGGAAAAACTGAGCGCTTTCGAAACCCTGGATTTCAGGAAAAATGGCATAGAGCAGGTTTTCCTCGGCATCGATTGTCGTGCCCACCTTGCTGCTGAGCGGTATTATTTCCGGTGATTGGGCTGCCAGCAGTCCGATCACAGTCAATATAAAAACCGGATATTTTCTATAACGCCTCAAATATCTCATTTAATTCCGGAAACCGACCAGTCTGCCGCTTGGAGAAAATTATTTGATCATTCTTGGTCACTTCAAAAACACCGCCACCGCTGGGGACTAAAGTCAGCGATTCGATAGTACTGCCGTATTTGTTCAAAAGTTCGGTGGCCAGACCGGCCGCCCTGGGCAGATAGTTTCAGACACTGCAGTATTCAATTCCGATCCGCATCCGAACAGACTCCTCATATTATCGTTGCTTATGCCGCCGGCGGACATTTTTATCCTGCCGGACTGATTTCAGACCCCGAAGTTTATCACAGTTTAAAAGCTGTTTCAATGGTGGTCTGTTTAATCGGGGACAGATTCCCGGAACCGTCATCGCGGTAGAATTGACGGAAATCCCACACCAAACTGACTCCCGCAGCAATGGCATAGCCGACCCGGTACCCCATAATCGTATTCACCGATGGATTGGCAAAATCAAACGGATCGGGATCGTTGTTACGCTGATAATAAACCCGCGCTTCGCTGAGTTTGGGGATCAGATTTGGATTAATATCCATTCCGGCATAGAAACTGTTGAATTTCAGGGTGTCCCTGGTCATGCTGGTATAGGCGGCGTTCAGATTCAGGATCTCGAACAGATCCAATCCGGCCGATCCGTAAACGCCATTCAAGGCGGCGTCGGAGTTTTCAACGGCAAACACGGCCATGTCCTTGGTACGAATGGTGGTGGACAAGGAGTCATATACCGGTACCACCCGCGTAATGTCATAGGATTGATCGAAGAACCGCGGAACGAAATAACCGCTTTTTATCCGGTATTCGACACTCAGGTTCAGCAGGTTGAACAGGCTGGCTCGCAAACCGGGGATCGTGATACCGTCACCATTGCGGTCCTCAGGCCGGTAAAACGCCGTCCCGGCCTCGCCCGCCTTCGGGAAGGTCAGGTGATTCCATTCGGCAAATACCATCAGTTTAGCCGCCTTGCCTCGCAGGATCGGGTAACCAATGTCGACACTGTAACCGATCGCCTGAGCCTGGTTATTCAGAATACTGAACGGTGTGCCCTTCAAATTTACCTCAGGGTCGTCGCCACCCGCCCAGGGATCGACAGTATTATCCTGGTCCGAGTCGACATCCCAAAGCAGCGTATCGATACCGGGATGCGGATCGGGCACACCATCACCGTCGGTATCGTTCCAAAGGATCGGATCATCTGGAAAATCATCGAATTGATCAGGATAACTGTCATCGTCGCGGTCGGTGAAGCCAGAGAACTGGTTGATATCGACCACCAGATTAGCACCGACCGTCAACGGGAAAGCGCGGCTTACGGTAAATGATCCCCGCAGTCCCAGTAGTGTACCGCCACGGGTGAAATCTTTGACATTGGACAAGAATACCTCGGTGCCAAAAGAACCGAATTGAACACCTCCGTTAACGCCGATCTGCCGCACGGTCGGAAATTCCATCATATTGGAATAGCCATCCAGCAGACCTCCGTAGCCCAGTGTGACATTGTCCAGTGATCCCAGGCGAATCCAGAAGGGATCGCCTTTACGGGCCCAGCGTACATACAAAAATTTATCGACGATATCGGCTGGATCGTCCCACTCGTCCTGGCGGATATTCCCTTCGTTGTCCAGGTACACCACCAGGTCGAAGCCGATCCCCAGTTTGCCGAAGCTCAACTCCGGCCGCAGGGACAGTTGATTATAAACCTGACCGTCGATCGTGACCGAGCCGATGCCGAGACCGAGTCCGAATGGTTTGCCGGCCGATGGCGGCTGTACCGGCCGCTCGGGGGCGGCGCTTCCCGGTTCCGTCGGCTGGGTCGTCGGTTCCGCTTCCGGCACTGTCGCCGGCTGCTGTACCGGTACCTGTTCCGCCGGCACTTCACCGGTCGGGGATGGCGTGTACTGCTCGATCAGTTGCTCCAATTGTTCCGGCGTCGTGGAAGGATCGGGGTCGATGGGGAATTCCGATGGTGCCGCGGGGGCCGAAATAACATTACCGGTGGAACTGGAAAGCACTTTTTTACCCGGTCCGACTGCCACGGTCTGACCGCTGACCAGGTTAAAAACTTCGAACAGTCCCTCCTGCCCGTAAAATTGATCGATACCGCTGGCATCCACCAGGGCGGAGAAAATCGTGCCCTTGACCGACGCCACGGAAGTGGGTGTCTCGACCCGGAAAGTCTTGGTGCGGTTCTCCTTCTTGATATCGTTGATGATGGTCCCGATCTCCAGATCGACCGTGCGCGTGTTCTCCGTGTCCACGAACTGGAACTGGGTGTTTTCCTTCATTTTGATCACTGATTTGTCGTCAAGAAAAATCACCACGGCAAAGCTGGCGGCTTCGACCCGGATTATGTCACCGTTATCGATCGATACACCCGGTTTCACATCGACGGTGAACTCAGTGTTCCGCATTTTTTTCAATCGCACCGTACCATCGGATTTAATCACCCGTCCGATGGGAATGGCACTCACCACTTCCGCCAGCAGTAAGCAGCTAATCGACAGGATTGTAATTATTTTTCCACGCATGATACCTGTTCCTCCGGGCCTGATTGATGAAACTGAGTATTTGACAGTCGTAAAGTTACTTCCCCGCGGGTTTCATGCGCGTGAGGAAGTTCACGTCCGGGTTGCCGTAAATAATTTATATCTAATCCGCTTGAAATGGAAGCCGGGATGTTTACGCGGTCAATTCTTCAATTTTATCGTCCGCCGGTTCCAGCGCAGCGTAGTACTGCCAGAATCTAACCGATTCGACCCACTGTTCGGAACTGTAGCGGGCGGCGGTTCCGCCGGGTAATTCCAACTGGTTGCGCATCATCGTCACCGGCCCCATCGGCAATTCCGCGAGTCCTTCCGGGACGGCATTGATGCTGATCAGTTCCCACTCGGCCCCAGTCGAATTTTCATTGTTTTCGGCCAGTACGTTCTTGCGGTACAGCACCAGTTCGACCTTCCCCGCCGGAAGCGCCTGACCGCTCCGGGCGCGAATCCGGATATATGGTTCTTCCCCGGCACGCCGGATTACCACCCGCGCCGTCAGTTCGGTCGATTCGTCGATCCTGACCCAAGGTGAAACAAATTGGGGGACCAGCTCGCTGGCCACATTTACCAGGACGATGCCGTCACGATAACCCACCCGGAATTGATCATTCAGCAATTGTTTTTCAGCATGCTGGGCGATTTCTTCAAAGGAGAGACCGATTGCATAGGTCTTTCCCGACCCTGCCACCTGCCGCCGCACGAAATCATTCACAGCTACCAGTCGCCGGACGCCATCCTCCCCGCCATTCTTCATAATTGATTAACGGTCGGGGATCCGGATATTTTATCGACTGACATGTAAACCGGTTTATTTCCCATAAAATAATGGTAATCGAGGATTCCGTAACCTTCCGGATTGCGGGTCGGGCAGGAAGCGCACGCCGGGCGCCCATCTGATTTATGACGTAGAACAGTCAATATTTTTTCATCGGTCTCCCGCGCACCCGGTACCAGTTCCTCATCGGTTTCCACGTACCAGCGCAGTGTCACCAGATAACGATTTGTATTATCCATTACTTTCTCCGATCGAATTATTTCAAGCCGGCCTCGGCGATGATCCGCATTCAATTTATAGTGATATTGCCTACTGAACAAGCCCGGTGTTGGTAGCGTCGGCAGAATGCTGTAAACACAAAATTCAGATATTCAACTCCAGTTGACCGCCAGGAGTATCAAAATTACTCACGCCGACCCCCAACAGACGCAGCGGTCGTCCCCGGTTCCAGGACTTGCGGAACAGCTTCACCGCCGTCTCACCGATCAGGTCGCCCGCATTGGTAACCCGTGCTAACGAGACCTGCCGGGTAAAGGTTTCAAAATCGGAATAGCGGACCTTGATAGCGATTGTACGGCCGGCCAGTCCCTCCTTGATCAGTTGCTCTTCGACCTGCGCGCTTAATTTTTCGATGATCCGCACCAGTTCTGCTTCATCATTGATATCGGTATTGAAGGTGCGCTCGGTGCTGACTGATTTAGTGTCGTGTTCTTCGGCAACCGGGCGCTCGTCGCAGCCACGGGCCCAGTAGAACATCTCGCGGCCCCATTTTCCGAACCTGGCGGTCAAAACCCGCTCCGGTAATTCCGCCAGTTCCCGGATCAGGTGTACATTCATGGAAGCCAGTTTTTCCGCTGTCTTGGGACCGATACCGGGAATTACATTCACGGCCAACGGTGCCAGAAAACGCTGCTCGCGGCCGGGTGAAACGACCGTAAAACCGTGTGGTTTCTCGAAATCGGAACCAATTTTGGCGATCATTTTATTGCTGCCCAGACCGACCGACACCGACAGGCCGATGTCCCGACCGATCCGGTTCTGCAGACCGCGGGTGATCGTCTCCGCCGCACTCCAGGATTCAATCCGGTCCGTCAGATCAAGATAAGCCTCATCGACGGAGACCTGTTGGACCACCGGTGTGGCGGAGCGCAGTATGCCCATCACGACTCGCGAGTAGGTTTTGTATAATTTGAAATGGGGTGGGACAACTATCAGATCGGCGCACAATTTTTGCGCCCGGTACATCGACATCGCCGAATGGATCCCGAATTCACGGGCCGGGTAGGAGGCCGCCGCTACCACGCCCCGTTCCTCGGCCTTTCCGCCAACCACGATTGGTTTTCCGGCCAATTCCGGATTCTTCAGCACTTCCACCGAACAGAAAAAAGCGTCCAGATCGAAGTGAGCGATGGCCCGTGGATTTTTTTGACTGTCGGAATTTTCCATCGCCGTATATAACCAGCCGGATCAGACCCGGATTGACGTTAGTTATATCCCGATAAAATTGGCGACCCCGTCGAGAAACATCTGCACCGCAATGGCCGTGAGAATCATTCCCATCAGCCTTTCCATGGCGGCCAGACCGCGACGCCGGAAAATTCGGCGGAAAAAATCGGAAAAATACAATATGATTGACGACACCAGCCAGGCGATCAGTAAGGCGATCAGCCATTCCGAAATCCGCGCCTGTTCCTTGGATGCCAGCAGCATTACGGTGGCGATCGCCGACGGACCGGCTACTAATGGGATTGCCAACGGTACGATGAACGGCTCGCTGTCGAGTTGCTCACCCATCAGGGCCTGGTGGCGGAGCGGGAAAATCATCCGAATGGCGATGATGAATAAAATAATTCCACCGGCGATGCTCAGAGAAGGACCGCTGATCGAGAGGGCGTTCATGATATTATTACCGAAAAACATGAAACAGAGCAGGATGAACAACGCAATCAATAACTCACGAATTATGATCCGGCTGCGCCGTCGCCGGTCCACATCCTTCAGGACCGACAAAAATATCGGTATGTTACCCAGCGGATCCATCACCAGAAACAACATGATTGTGGCGGACCAGAACGTCATTGTATCATCCTTCCTTCATCTGCCTTAAGAATCGCAACCTGGTTATTTGAACAGTTCCGGATTTTCACGCAGTGCGCCGGTTACTTTCTTGAATGCATCGATGATCGACTGGGTATCGTTGTGATCTCCCAACAGATGATTCTGTTTCAGCCAAACCGATTCGGAATAGCAGAGTTTTTCGGTGTTGGGCATGTGCAGACTACCGTAATCAATGCCTTTCAGCCAGGGATACTCATCCGGATTGGTTATGAAAAGTTTCTCTTTATACAAAGGCACGTAACCGGCATAGGTGTAAATACCCTCGGCCTGCATGGCCTTGAAAAATTTCTCCCGGGGAATGCCGTTAAACTGCTCCCGGTCGTAGCGGGCCAGATACAGATGGTTGGCCGTCCGTGTGGTTTCGGCGTATTGCCTGCCCGGAGTCAGGCCGGGGATTTCCTCCAGCGCCAGATCCAGCAACTGACGGTTGCGGTCCCGTCGTTCCATTTCCTCCGGCAGCGTTGCGAACTGGGCCTGCAGCATAGCCGCCGCCAGGGCGCTCAAACGAAAGTTACCGCCCAGATGCTGGTGCTCGTACCATTGCCCGCCGCGAACCCGGCCGCAGTTATGATAGGAAAAACAGGCGTCCCGGAACGCATCATCGTTAGTGACAATGGCGCCGCCCTCGCCCGACGACAGATTTTTGGAGGTCTGAAAACTGAAGATACCACCCAATCCGAGGGCGCCGACTTTGGTGCCCAACCATTCGGCCCCGTGCGCCTGGGCCGCGTCTTCGATCACCTGCAAATTGTGCCGGGCGGCGATCGCCAGGATTTTATCCATCCGGGCCGGATTACCAGCGATATGCACCGGCATGATCACCCGGGTCCGTTCAGTGATCAAGCCTTCGATCTGATCCGGGTCGATATTGAATGTATCCAGCTCGACGTCGGCAAAAACCGGTACCGCGTTGGCCGTCAGAATGGCCGAGGCGGTGGCAATAAATGTATAGGCCGGGATGATGACCTCGTCGCCTGCCTTAACTCCGGCTGCCTTCAGGGCAACCCACAGCGCGGCTGTTCCGGAATTGATGCTGATACAGTGCCGGGCATCCTGAAATTCCGCAAATGTCTGTTCAAAGGTGACGATGGTGCGGCTGCCCACCCCCCATTGTTCGTTCTCCAATGTATTCCTGATCTGATTTAATATCTCTTCGGATACTCTGGGCCAGACCGGGAACGGTTCCTTGCGAACCGGTGTACCACCAAACAGGGCCAGCGTGCTCATAAAAATCCTTTCGTTTTAATCGGGCTCAAAATTACTGAACAATCGTGATGCTTTCCAATCACGGCAATCGTCGTTTTATTCAGCCAGGTCCCAGGATCAGTACAAATGGCAGATTTTGGTGACTGACACTGGCAAATTTTCAGAATGGTTTGTCAGTTTGTGAGATTCCGGCAAAGGCTGCTGCAGTGCTGGCAGAAAAACAGGTTCGGCACGGCGCTTGAGTAATCCTGAACCGTAAATGCTGACAAACAATTCAACCAAAAGGAGAACAACCATGACATTAGTAAAATGGAACCCCAACACCGCCTTGAGATCCTGGAATTCTTTTGACCGGATGTTTCGCGATTTCTTCCAGGATGATTATGAGGAAGAAGCCGGCACCCTGCGCTGGGCGCCTTCTACCGACATCAATGAAAATGAAAATGGGTATACGGTAATTGCCGACCTGCCTGGTCTGGACAAGAAAGATGTTCATATCAATGTTAAGGACAATGTCCTGACCATCAGCGGCGAACGGAAATACGAAAAGGATGAAAAATCCAGTTTCCATCGGCGCGAGCGCCTCCATGGCACCTTCCAGCGCTGCTTCCGGCTCCCGGCGATGATCGACGAGGACAAGATCAACGCCAAATTCAAAAACGGCATTCTCACGATTGATCTGCCCAAAGCCGAAGAAGTCAAACCGCGGGAAATCGAAATTAAGGTTGCCTAATCAGAATTCATATCCCTCCCTGCGAAAAGCGCCCGGTATCTTCAAGATGCCGGGCGCTTTGATTTTTGACCGTTGCCGGTACTATCAGGTGACAGTACCACCGTCGACATTCAGCGTCGCGCCGGTAATATAACTGGCTTCATCGCTGGCTAGAAAGCAATAGGCGTCGGCGATTTCACTGCCTTCCCCCATCCGGCCCAGCGGAACCCGCTGCAGCATCATTTCCATGACCTTATCCGGGATGCCTTCGGTCATTTCGGTCCTGATGAAACCGGGAGCCACCGCATTGACGCGGATGTGCTTGCGTCCCAGTTCCCGGGCCCAGACTTTAGTCATACCAATCACGCCGGCCTTGCTGGCAACGTAATTGGTCTGACCGAAATTACCGGTGTGAGCCACAACCGAGGAGGCATTCAAAACGACACCGCCCTTTTCCGCATCCATCAATGCCACCGCCGCCTGGGTGCAGAGATAAACACCTTTCAGGTTCACGTCGATGACGCGGTCAAACTGCTGCTCTTCCAGTTTCTTGAGCGTGCTGTCCTGCAGTATTCCGGCATTGTTGACCAGAATATCGACCCGGCCGTAGTTCTGCTCGACCATACCGAACAGGTTGCCGACACTGTCAGCGCTGGATACATCGGTTTTGACAAAATCGACCCGACCGCCTTTTTCCGCCAGTTCGGAGGCCGTGGCCAGTCCGTTTTTCTCATCGTAATCGGCGATAATGACGGTGGCGCCTTCGGCGGCGAATTTTTCGGCGGTTGCTTTGCCGATTCCCCGGGCGGCGCCGGTGATGACGGCGATCTTATCCTGCAATCGTTTCATTATTTACCCCTGTTAAACAGTGATTTTGTATGTAAAATTCTTCAGAAATTCTGATTCGATTCGGAAATTTAGGCCCTGTTACCAGCAACAATCCAACGAAAAGACCAGACATGATTATAGACAATATCACGGCAGCAATCGGGGGCACACCGGTCGTCCGGCTCAACAAGGTCGGACGTGAACTGGACTGCGAACTGTACGGCAAATGTGAATTTCTCAATGCCGGCGGTTCCCTGAAGGATCGCATCGGCGCCCGCATGATCATCGAGGCGCAGAAGTCGGGCCGGATCAAGCCCGGTGATACCCTGATCGAACCAACTTCAGGTAATACTGGTATCGGTATGGCCATTACCGCCGCCGCCCTCGGCTATAAACTAATCATTACCATGCCGGAAAAAATGAGCCGTGAGAAACAGGTCGTGCTGGAAGCACTGGGCGCCCGCATTGTGCGGACCCCCACCGGCGCCGCTCACGATTCGCCGGACAGCGAGGCCGGTGCCGCCAAGCGTCTACAGGCGGAAATCCCCGGCTCCCACATCCTGGACCAGTACGCCAATCCCGATAACCCGGCAGCCCATTATCATGGCACCGCCCAGGAATTGATCGACGATTTCGGTACCGATCTGGCGATGGTGGTGATCGGCGTGGGAACCGGCGGGACGATCACCGGCGTGGCAAAGCGATTGAAAAAAGAAATTCCCGATATCCAAATTATTGGGATCGATCCCTTTGGATCGATCCTCGGCGGCGGCCAAGATGTATTCAATTACCAGGTGGAAGGCATCGGCTATGATTTCTTCCCTGAGGTGCTGGACAATTCACTGGTCGACCGCTATGTCAAAGTTAATGACCGCGATTCGTTCCGGATGGCCCGGCGGCTGATCCGCGAAGAGGGTCTGCTGGTGGGCGGTTCCAGCGGCACGGTAGTCTGGGGCGCCCTGCAGGCCGCCAAAGGACTCAAAAAAGGCCAGAAATGTGTCGCCATCTTGCCGGATTCGATCCGCAATTACCTGACCAAATTCGTTTCCGACGAATGGATGAAGAAGCAGGGATTTTTTGACTGATTAGAGGCCGTGAATACTAGCGAGCGGTTCCTGGACGGACCTTCTATCTCCTTAAAATAGTATCCACGATCGCCAGCAAATCGGCCTGGTCCAGACTGCCGCTGGCATCAATATCACCGGTAATATAATCGATCTCCGTCGGATCAACCGCACCGGTCATAAAACGCAACAGTTGCACCGTGTCGGCCACATTGACCAGACCATCGTGATTGGCATCGCCATCGATGAATCCGACCCCGGAGACCACCGTGGTAACCCGCACCGGGACGCTGGTGGAATCATTTTCGATCAGACGGGTCACCAGGTCATAATTGACTGTCTGGCCGCCGTTCAGCAATTCATCAAAAAAATATTCATCCCCCATCTCAACGGTTGTCAGCGGCTGTCCGTTACGGGAAATATCAACCAAAAACAGACCGATCGGATCGCCACTGATGAGCGTCGTCGGATCGTGCCAGGTCAGCAAAATGCGGTTGGACTGGCTGTTGTCAGCGGCGGCCAGCAGTACCGGACTGGGATCGGCAGCGTCGCCGTCCATAAAAACTTCAGCCAGATGAACAGCATTGTACAGGTTCAAACGACCGCCGGTGACGGTCCGGCCGTCCAGTGACACCAGCGGATCGACTCCATCCAGCAGGAGCTGTTTCAAAACCAGTGCAGCGGTGGCCGGATCGCTGCGATAGAATCGCGCCAGACCCGGCGACATGGCCGCGTGCATCAGGGCTACTGTTCCGGCCACATGGGGACTGGCCATGGACGTGCCGGTTTTGGAGTAGGTTGTATCGGTCGGCCAAGTCGATTTAATGTCTGTACCCGGTGCCCCTAGATCAATGGTGGTCAGCCCATAGGCGGCACCTGGTAACTTTGAAAATTTTACGTCCAGAAAGGTGGTGTTGGTGACCGAAATGATGAAATCGCTGGCACAGCCGCTGGGCACATCGCCGACCAGGTCCACATCTTCGTTATGATTCATGGTAGCCACGGCATTCAGGATGCCGGCGGCACCGAGATCGTCGTACATGGCGTTCCAGACCGGGTAATCCTCGGAATTGCAGTCGGCGAAATCGATACCGAAACTGCTGTTGGTGGCGACGATAAAAGCGCCCTTTTCGCCACCGGTCGAATCATACAGCAGGCGCTGATCCAGCACATAACCGTAGGCCGCCATCGCCAGCGAAGTCCAGGTGTAGGCGCCGTCGATCGGCATGATCTTGACCGCCCAGTTCAAACCACTCACCTGCCGGGCATTATTCCCGACGGCCCCGACGATACCGCACACATGCGTCCCATGATCATCCGTATTGATCGTTCCATTATTGTCATAGGCATTCCAGCCATGAATATCATCGATATAACCGTTGCCATCATCATCGATGCCATTGGCGGGAATCTCGCCGCGATTGACCCACAGATTGGCCGCCAAGTCAGTGTGGTCGACCTGGCAACCGCCGTCGACGACCGCTACCACGATCGTATCACCCAGTGGAGTAACACCTCCGGTAGTCAAATCCCAAGCCTGGGTTGCATCGATGAATGACATATTCCACTGTGATCCAAACTGGGTATCGTTGGGAATCGTCTCGCGACGGGTCAGACGGTGATCGAGCTGGACCATTTCCACTGCGGGATTCCGGCGCAGCTCGTCCAGGGCCGCCTGAATATCGCGGTTGCCAGCCGCCAGCCGGACTTCGTGGATTCTCATCCGCGGCGCCAGCGCCCTTCCAACGGTGTACTTCGTCTGATCCAGCGCCAACGTCTTGCGTAGCCCCGGCGGCTGTGGCGTCAGTTTAATGATCAGGCGATCCGGCGCATAATCCTGGGCCAGGGCGACAGTCAGCAGTACAGCCATCAACATAAGTGTTTTGTAACTTGTATTCTTCAAAATATTAACGGTCAGATTGAAATAATTTAGGATGGCCGGTCGTGATTACCAGCGTTCTTCTGGGCGATAAATTTTTGTGCGACGGCGATCACATTTTCAGCCAGATTTTCGGTGAAGGCGGTTCGCAGCGCCAAAGCACTCGGGTCTTCGCCGGCGATCGTAGCCACATCGGGATAGGCTGTCAGCAGTTTCTGCAGGCGTTTAGTGCCGATTCCGGGTACGCTGCTGAAAATCGATTCGGTGGCGGCGGCATCACGCTTGCTGCGTTGAAAGGTAATCGCGGACCGATGGGCCTCGTCGCGAATCCGGCGCAGCAGGAACAGTCCCGGCGATGTTTTCGGAATCGACTGCGGTTCGGAAATCCCGGGCACAAATACTTCCTCCAGCCGTTTGGCCAGTCCGATGATCGGCAGGTAATCCAGTCCCAGTTCCCGCAGGGCCGAAACCGCCATTCCCAGTTGCCCCTTGCCGCCGTCGATCAGGATCAGGTCCGGTAACTGCTTTTGCTCCTGTTTTTGCCGGTGGTAGCGCCGCAGGACCACCTCGCGCATGGCGGCAAAATCATCGATACCGACCACCGTTTTGACATTGAATTTGCGGTACTCCGACTTCCGTGGTTTGCCGTCGATAAAACAGACCAGCGAAGCCACCGTGTTGGTGCCGCCCAGATGGGAAATGTCGAAGGCCTCGATCCGTCGTGGCGGCGCCTTGAGCTGCAAATCTTCCTGAAGCTGGGTGACCGAGGCCGGTACCAATTCCTGGCGCTTCATTCGCTCCAGTATCCACTCGCTGAGCAGTAACCGGGCGTTTTTCTCGGCCATTTTAAGCAGCTTGGCCTTTTCACCACGCTGCGGCAACACCAGATTCACCGTCCGGCCGCGCTTACTTTTGAGCCATTCCAGCAGACCTTCGCGGTCGGCCGGAACAGTCGGCACCAGCAATTCGGCGGGAATGAAATCGCCTTCCAGGTAGAAGCCGGTAATCAGATGTTTCAGTATTACGTCGGTGTCGAAATCCAGATTGCGCAGGCGAAATTTTTCCCGTGTGAAAATTCGTCCCTGGCGGATTCTGATTACGGTGGCAACGGCCGAATCGTCCTGACGGGCCAGGGCGAACACATCGCGGTCTTCAAAATCAGCCGCGACTTTACGCTGACGAACCCGGAAACTTTCGATGGCCGCCAACTGGTCACGGTACTGGGCCGCATCCTCGAAACACAGGGCAGCGGCGGCGGCTTCCATCCGCGTCCGGATATACGCTTCGGTCTGGGCCGTGTCACCCTGCAGAAAACGGACCACCAGCCGTACCATATCCAGGTATTCGGCCTGTGTGACATGACCGGCGCAGGGTCCCTCGCATTTCTTGATGTGATAGTCCAGGCAGACTGCGATCTTGCCGGCCTGGACGATCTCATCGTCCAGGTAATGGGTGCAACTGCGGATCGGAAAAACCTTGTACAGCGCCTTGAGCGTGCGTTTCAGCAGCAACACATCGGTGTAGGGACCGAAATAGCGTGACCCATCCTTCACGATTGTACGGGTCAGGAAGACCTGGGGATACGGTTCACGGGTAACACGAATGAAGGGAAATGATTTATCGTCCTTGAGATCGATGTTGTAGCGCGGATCGTGCTCCTTGATCATATTGGCTTCGGTCAGCAGCGCCTCCACTTCACTGCGGACGACGATCCACTCCAGGCCGGCGATCTGCTTGACCATCGACAGCGTTTTGGCGGTCTGGTGCTTGCCGCTCTGAAAATAGGAGCGCACCCGGCTGCGCAGGCTCTTGGCCTTGCCGATATAAATGATCTCCCCCTGGGCGTTCTTGAACAGGTAGACACCGGGCTTGGCCGGGACCTGTTTCAGGAGTTCAATTAAATCATTATTCTGTTTACTGTCGGTCATAAAAGTGTCGCAAATTTACATAATGTGTAATCATGGCTCGATTGTTTTGTTAATATCATAGGTATACATTTGGCAATGATGGAGCGGCAGATATCATATTTTCAGGCGAGTGTAGAAATCTTCATTAATATTATGTCGCGGAACGCTACGCATCCTGCGAACCGGGCTGCGGAGAACATCTGTATTTTCGAGGTTGCGTAGCACCTCGAACTCGCGAATGGAGCAGACAACCCTGCATAAAATAAAAATTTTCTTTCGGGTCGTGGCTCATCCGCAGCCCGGATATGGTAAAAATGAAAACTACAATCAATATCTCAGATGAACTGATTGTGCCCTGTGGTATGAATTGTTCCATATGCAGTAAGTATCTTGCTTACATCAACAATTTAAAACGGAGCCAATGTTCCGGTTGCCAGCCAGGCAACAAGCGTTGTGATTATTTATTCGCAAAATGCACCGGCATCAACAATTCCCAAAACCAGAATTCAGTTTTCTGCTTTGAATGCAGTCAATACCCCTGCCAGCAAATAGATCGCATGGATCAGCGATATAAACGCAATTACCGCATGAGTATTAAGGGCAATTTGGATCAAATTAAAAGACAGGGACTCGACAAATTCATTGCGGGTCAGTTTATTAAATACAGTTGTCCAAATTGTGGCGGATTGATCTCAATTCACAATCGTAAGTGCTTTAATTATGAAATAGTTACGAGATTAGTGGAAAAATATGACAGTCAATAGTAACACCTAAAACCTGACTTTTATGTTCACCGGGATTTTTCCCGATGAGCGTTCGGATAGGTAAGTACTTTTTTCCTCTTTTGTAGCAAACGGGGGTGTTTTGAATCAATGTTCAGTATACGCGATTGAGAACATCGATTTGTGAAAAGATTGCATAACCATATAAAACGAGTACATTAGACCCTTATATATGCTTCGATATAATCACATATGTGAAGTTTCATAAATAAAGGAAATTATATGAATAAATTAAAGTTTGGAGTCATTGGTACTTCCAGAAAAGAAGATGAACAACGTATTCCGATCCATCCGGAACATCTGATACGCCTTCCTGAACAAATTCGTCGTCAGTTGATATTTGAGGAGGGTTATGGGACGCCTTTTGGTATTACCGATTCAGAAATGTCGGAGCAGTCCGGTGGTGTTGCCACGCGCCACGAACTATTAGCCGATATCGGGAATGTCATCCTTGCCAAACCAGTGTTAGCGGATTTTGAGGAATTATGCGAGGGTGGAATCCTTTGGGGCTATCCGCATTGTGTACAGCAAAGGTCGCACACTCAGGCTGCAATCGATCGCAAGCAGACACTTATCGCCTTTGAGGATATGTTTGTTTGGGCACCTAACGGACAGATTGGCCGCCACACTTTTTATAAAAACAATGAAATGGCGGGCTACTGTGCGGTATTACACGCCCTGCGACTGAAAGGAATCGACGGGCACTACGGTAACCAACGCAAAGTGATCATTTTTAGTTTCGGGGCGGTCAGCCGTGGCGCAATATACGCCCTGAAAGCGCGCGGCTTTAGAGATATCACAATTTGCATTCAGCGTCCCGACCACGAGGTTCGTGAGGAAGTACTTGATTGTCATTATGTCCGTATTCGGGAGGGCGATGCAGGTGAAGCGCGCATGTTGGTGGTAGAACATGATGGAACTGAACAACCATTGACCGATCTGATCAACCAATCGGAAATCATCGTGAACGGAACCTTACAAGAACCGGATCATCCCCTCCTTTTCGTTACGGAAGATGAAATAGCTTGTCTTAAGCCAGGCTGCCTGATTATTGACGTCAGTTGCGACGAGGGTATGGGATTCTTTTTTGCCAAACCAACCACATTTAAAAATCCGATGTTTAAAATCGGAATGGTAGATTACTACGCTGTGGATCATACACCAAGCTATCTATGGGAAAGTGCTTCACGGTCTATCTCTGCTGCTCTCATTGTCCATTTGCCGACCGTATTAGCGGGGTATGAAAGCTGGCAACAAAATGAGACCATTCGGCAAGCCGTGAATATTGATGCCGGTGTTATTCTCAAACCAGATATTATAACATTTCAGAATCGTGAAACGTTCTATCCCCACGCACTTAATGATCTGGCAAAAAACTGACATTTCGATGCAGATCGAATGCAGTAGAACATAACATACCCTCGACCTGAACGCTTAGCTACTCGATCCATATAATTACCAGATAGACTGGCAGGCGGGATAACTATTTTACTAACGGAATGAACTGTTCCTGACTGCCGGGATGCAAAGCCGCCGATACATTGAACCGTATCCAAAACCGGATAGGTAACACGGTAGCTATTTGAGATTTTATTTTCGCCGGTAACTTTCTAAGTTCCATCAAATTCCGGGATAAAGAAAATGACCGAAAACGAAGCAGTGAAAATCAGCGACAAGCCCGAACCGCAGGGATTTATCGACTCCCGCAAAGTAAAAGCCGTCGCATTCAGCATAATCACCCTCTGTGTGCTTTTTGGCGTGGTGGTGAGCATCCTGGCAATCTGGGATTTTGCCCAGCAGGGTGTTCTCTACCGCACGCTGGCGACACTGGGTGTAATCAGCCTGGGGATGCTGCTATTCAGTATCATCAATGATCGGTTCGGGGGTTAGTCAAGCGGCTACACCGCACAGTACTTACCAATGTATCGTACACTCAAAACACCAGTGATGGTGGCAATTATCATTCCCAGACCAACTACCTGATAAATTCGATTATGAACAAGATCCTTGACCTGCACCAAACCGTTTTAGAAACGAACTCACCGCTCTGGCAGATAGTCGAACACGAGGGCGAATCAGTACTCGAAGTTTTAAACAATCTGGCCGAAGACCACATCGGCGGCAAGGTGGCATTGCTGGGCGAACCCCGGCATAATTACCGCATGCAGGTGGAAATGCGCTTTATCGGGCATCATTTGGCCCAGGTGCGCGCCGGTTGGTTCGGCTTTGTCCTGCGGGCCCAGGATGTACAAAACTATGAGATTACCTGGTTTATGCCCAATGCCGAAAGCGGTAAGACCGTAGCTTATGTCCCGGTGGCGCACGGGATTGTTCCCTGGTGGACCGAGGCCTACGCCGGCCAGGAAAAAGGGTCCGTTGCCATTCCCGCCAATTCCTGGTTCCAGGCCCGTGTCGATGTGGTTGAAGATGAATTCACCCTGTATGTGAATGACCAGTTAGTGTTTAACAAAAAACTTACTTACTACCTCTCCTCCGGGCGACCGGGTTTTTATGTCGGTACCGCCACCGATGCCATGTTCCGGCGAGTCGTCATTGAGGACCTGCCTTGACGGTTATGCTTCCTGTCAAGTACAAGCAGTTATATTGAGTTGAAATGGAATCGGTAATCCGGAGCATTTTCGTGACATTGCCGGATCGATAATTGGAAATAAATATTACCTACTACCTGGAGATGCATGCGAGGGCGGATTTCCGGGTAGTCAACGAATTGTACGGACTGAAGGTCAGTGAATCCAGGAAATTTCATTTTTAATGAAACCTGTCACAGGCTATTTTAATTAGACAACAAATGGATTCTAACTTTGGTTAACGAATATTCCCCTGCCGATTGGCTGCCCACGACCCGCAAAGAGGTTTCGGAGCGTGGTTGGGATGAACTGGATGTCATCCTGATTTCCGGCGATGCCTACGTCGACCATCCCGCCTTCGGCCATGCCGTTATCGGCCGGATCGTCGAGGCCGAAGGACTGAGAGTGGCGATAATTCCACAGCCCAACTGGTGCGATGACCTGCGCGATTTCAAGAAACTGGGTCGGCCGCGGTTGTTCTTTGGAATATCGTCGGGTTGCATGGATCCCATGGTCAATCACTACACCGCCGCCAAACGCCTGCGCTCCAACGATGCCTACACTCCCGGCGGGGCGGCCGGATACCGCCCCGATTACGCCGCCGTGGTCTACTCCGGAATCCTGAAAAGTCTCTATCCCGATGTGCCGGTGGTGCTGGGTGGCATCGAGGCTTCCCTGCGGCGGGTGACCCATTACGATTACTGGTCCGACCAGTTGAAGCCGTCGATCCTGGTCGACAGCGGCGCCGACCTGCTGGTTTACGGCATGGGCGATCAGCCCTTGCGTGAAATTCTCAAGTTACTGAAAAAAGGCGTACCATTCTCATCGTTGACAACTATCCAACAGACGGCCTATTTGAAGCCGGCCACGGAAGTGCTGCAGAAAAACAAACGCTGGGAATCATTCGAACTGGCCTCCCACGAAGCCTGCCTGCAGGATAAAAAACTCTTCGCCCGCAACTTCAAGTATATCGAACAGGAATCGAACAAACAGTTCGCCCGGCGCCTGCTGCAACCGGTGGGCGATCGGACGCTGGTGATCAATCCTCCCTTCCAGACCATGACCGAGCCGGAAATCGATGCCTCGTTCGACCTGCCCTATACCCGCCTGCCCCATCCGAAATATGGCAAACGTGGTTCCATCCCGGCCTTCGAAATGATCAAATTTTCGATCAACCTGCACCGCGGCTGTTTCGGCGGTTGCAGTTTCTGTACTATATCGGCCCACCAGGGCAAAATGATCGCCAGCCGTTCCCAGGCATCGATCATGAAAGAAGTCGACCGCGTGACCCGAATGCCGGACTTTAAGGGCTATATCAGTGATCTGGGTGGTCCCTCCGCCAACATGTATAAAATGAAAGGCAAGGATCAAGCGATCTGCAATAAATGCGTCAGCCCATCCTGCATTCACCCGTCAGTCTGCTACAATCTGGATACCGATCATCGATCACTGATCGATATTTATCGTCGAGTAGCGACCCACCACGCGGTAAAAAAAGCTTTTGTGACCAGCGGCATTCGTTACGATCTGCTGATCGGGAAAAATACTCTGGTTGAGAAGGCCAATCATTACGATGAATACACCGAACAGTTGGTGAAAAATCATGTTTCCGGCCGGTTGAAAGTGGCACCGGAACATACTTCCGACACCGTTTTGAAGTTGATGCGTAAACCATCCTTTAAATTTTTTCAGGTTTTTAAAAATAAATTCGACCGCATCAATCGCCAGGCGGGACTTAACCAGCAATTAATACCGTATTTTATTTCCAGTCACCCGGGCTCGCAGCTCGAGGACATGGCCGATCTGGCTTGCCGGACCAGGGATCTGGGCTTTCAACTGGAGCAGGTTCAGGATTTCACCCCGACCCCGATGACGGTGGCGACGGTGATTTATTATTCCGGCTATCATCCTTACACGATGAAAAAGATTTATACCGCCCGCAGCCGGCAGCAGAAAGCCGACCAGAACCGGTTCTTTTTCTGGTACAAACCGGAGAACCGCCAGTGGATTCGAAGAATCCTGGATGGACTGAACCAACGTGCTCTGGCCGATAAACTGCTTTCCGCTACTAATCGGAAAGCCGGATTTCCCCTCGATAAACCGCACTGACCGAAGCCTGCCGCCGCCGGAATCGATTATGCATCAGCGCACCGATCAGTATTTGTAATGCCAGGTACTATTATTTTCTTAAATTATATTAATTAAAGCGAGGGATTTTGCATGCAATATCATATTAAAACCAACCTGCATTATTTCATTGTTGTACTGCTTATCGGACTGTTGTGTTTCTCCTTCTCAACGGATACGACTGCCGCCAAGCCGAAACCCGATCAGGTTCTGCAAATGCTTAAGGACGGCAACGCCCGGTTCGTCTCGGGAAAGGCCAGCTATCCTCATCAGAACAGCGACAGAATAAAACTGGCCGGGGAAGCGGATCAGGGTAATTACGCCTATGCCACCATCATCAGTTGTTCCGATTCCCGCGTGCCGGTCGAACTGATTTTCGATGCCGGTGTCATGGATATTTTTGTTATCCGCGTGGCCGGGAATGTCTGCGATACCGATGAAATCGGTTCGATCGAGTACGGTCTGGCCCACGTCCGGACCCCGTTACTGCTGGTATTGGGCCACACCCGTGCGGCGCGGTCACCGCTGTGACTCAGGCCGTTCAGGGCCAGGGACACCAGTTGGAACGAAATATTCCGCCGCTGGTCGATAATATCATTCCGGCCGTGAAACGAGCCGAGCGGGTCTGTCCCGATTTGAAAGGCGCCGCCATCATCCCCTGTGCGATCGAGGAAAATGTCTGGCAGGGCATCGAAGATTTATTCATGAAGAGTCCCGCCAGCCGTGACATCGTTCGTCAGGGTCAGGCCCGGGTAGTCGGTGCCATCTATGATGTCGGCACCGGCAAAATAAAATGGCTGCCGGAGGACAAAGTGGGACAGATTCTGACCCGAGTGGAAGCCGATCCCGGCCGCGCTACCGAAGCCTACGCTCACTGATTAGCATTTACCCGGTAG
>JBDRBK010000080.1:0-3553 GCA_043822705.1 Fidelibacterota bacterium | reverse complement strand
TCGGAAGTCGAATCCTATAAAGTATTCAGCAGCCAGCGTTTATTCGACCTGCGCAATCAGCTTGGTCATTC
Organism: Fidelibacterota bacterium; assembly: GCA_043822705.1. Classification (GTDB taxonomy): domain Bacteria; phylum Fidelibacterota; class Marinisomatia; order Marinisomatales; family TCS56; genus JBDRBK01. The sequence continues at coordinate 3,482 of JBDRBK010000080.1, read as the reverse complement.
CAACAGTCGCACGATTGAACCGTCGGTAGCGCTGGAAGTCGCCCGTATGGCCGGGGCCGCCACCCTGCTTACCGGAAACATCATCCAGACCGGCTCCAAAACAATTCTGACATCGCGACTGATCGAAGTCGACCGGGGCACGGTAATCAAATCCCAGCGAGTCGAGGGAACCGATGTCTACGCCATGGTCGACGAACTCACCGACCAGGTCCGCAATGATTTGAACCTGACCGGCGCCGAGGTCCGCGATATCAGTATTCCGGTCATCGAGAAAACCTCCGGTTCGATGACAGCCTACCAGCATTACCTGGAAGGCATGGATCTATTCAACGAGCAGAAATTCAAGGAGGCGATCGTTCATTTTGAGGATGCTCTGGAAATCGATTCCGGCTTTACCAGCGTGTACTACAACCTGGCCATGGCGCAGTGGTGGGCGCAGTCGATCTACCGCGAGGTCACATCGGAACAGGCCCTGGTTTCGCTGAATAAAATTCTTAATGGTGAAAATTACCGGACCACCAAGGAAAAACTGCTGGCGGAAGGAGCCCGGGAGCTGTTCGGCCAGAAATTTGACCGGGCGGTCGAATTGTACTCCCAGATTGTCAATTTCCTGCCGGATGAAAAAGACGCCTGGTATGGTTTGGGTGAAGCGCTTTTCCATGGCCCGGCGGATATGGACCGGGCTCAGATGGCTTTCGAAAAAGTACTGGAGCTGGACCCCAATTACAAGGTGGCCTATCGCCACATCTTTGATATTTACGCCAATAAGGAGTTATACAGCGATGGTAAAATGCAGGCGATCCAGTTCATCAACCTGTTCCCCGATAGCCCGTGGGGGCCCTATTACCTGGGGATGATGAACGACTTTTCCGGCGACTATGCCAAGGCCGCCGAACTCTATGTTGACGCGATCAAGACCGATCCTGAATTCAAACAGAGCTATACTTCACTGGTTCATCTCTGCCGCAATCATCTGGATCACGGTGTCGGCATACAGTACGCCAGTGAACTCGTCCAGATATTCCCCAACAAGCCCGCGCCCTACGACATGCAGGGTAATATGTATCTTTGCCTGAATGATTACTCGGAAGCACTGAAATCATTTGAAAACGGATTTCTGATCGCCCCAAACGATTATTCATTTCTCGCCGATATCGGTTATACTTATCAACTGATGGGGCTTTATGACCTGGCCGAACAGAAGTACAACCTGCTGCTGTCAGAAGATATTCCTGACTCCTGGCAAGATCTCGGCTACCAGTTCCTGACCCTGTTATATGGCGAACGCGGCATGTTCAACCAAGTGCGAGCAATTCTTGAAGAGCGGGTCGAACGCGAACGGGCCAAGGGACCTAACCAAGAGGCGGCCGCAGTTCTCAGCCTGGCTTTTAATGAATTTCTGGGTTCTTATTACGATCAGGCCCAGCGGCATCTGGACCGCGCCTTGACCCTGGGTCCCAGCACGGACCTGATGATTACCATCTATCTTATCAAAGGTTTGGTGTACACCTTCCAGGACCAGGGTGAAAAACTGTCGCAAGTGACCGATCTGGTGGCGTCGTTTATCACCGCCGGCAATAGTAAAAGCAACCGGGTTCATGAACTGACCATACATGCCATGCAGTTCAACCGCTACTACCTGAGCGGCGCGTACGATTCCGCACTGGTGGAATTCACGGAGTTGCAGTCGCTACCGGAAATACGTGACTATTTTTATTTCCAGAAGGGACAAATCCATCTGAATACCGGTGATTATGAAAACGCCCTAGCAGTTGCCGACATCATGCAGAGTCCGCTGCTGACCCGCGATTCCCGGATTGTCAACTATCCGCGCTCGTTTTACCTGCGTGGCATGGTCTACGAGGCACAGGGGAATCTGGCGCAAGCCCGTCAGAACTACCAGAAACTATTAAATATCTGGGATAAAGCCGATGAACAGATCGAAATCCGCCGGGACGCGATCGAGCGCCTCGCCCGGATCAATCACAAAATCGGCTGATTAAACTAAATTGTTGAATACCCGGACGGATGTACGCTTCCACGTCCGGATCGTTTTTCAGCGGCATATAATTATGCTGATCATACATTCCCGATTGTTAACTTTTATGACCTGATTTTTTGTGAATATGCTGAGTTTAGCAGGTATAACGACCGGTGAGGTGCCAGTCATTTTGAGCCGGTCACCCAAATTAATCATGACAATTGAAAAAAGGTTCATCATGCTGTTCAAACGACTGTCTTTGCTGATTATCGCTGGTTTAATGCTGATCCTCACCGGCTGCCCCAGAGAGAAAACCAATTTCTCACTCAACTTTGAAAAATACACGCTGACCAATGGTCTGGAGGTAGTCCTGCACCAGGATCAGTCCGACCCGATTGTAGCGGTAGCGATTCTCTATCATGTCGGTTCCGGTCGGGAGAAACCGGGCAAGACCGGTTTCGCGCACCTGTTCGAGCACATGATGTTTCAGGAATCCCAGCATGTCGGCGCCGATCAGTTATTCCAGAAAATCCAGGCCGCCGGGGGTACTCTCAACGGCGGCACCTGGGAAGATGGTACCGTCTATTATGAGGTCGTGCCGAAAAATGCTCTGGAGATGGTCCTGTGGCTGGAAGCGGACCGGATGGGCTACCTGCTGAGCACGGTAACGCCGGAAGCATTCGCCAATCAGCAGGAAGTGGTGATGAATGAAAAACGTGAACGCTACGACAATCAACCCTATGGTCATACCAGCCATGTGATCGATAAATTACTGTACCCGGAGACCCACCCCTATAACTGGCAGACAATCGGATCGCTGACCGACCTCAGTAATGCGTCCTTGGAGGACGTGCATGAATTTTTCCGCCACTGGTACCGATCCAACAACGCCACCCTGGTTATCGCCGGTGATTATGATGCTGTCCGGGTCCGGGAATGGGTCGAAAAATATTTCGGGGAAATCGAACGCGGCTCCGCGGTGGCCGAGCCGGTGCCGCAGCCGGTCCGGCTTGAAGGTCAAAAACGTTATTATCGCGAAGATGATTTCGCCCGCTCTCCAGAACTCAACATTGTTTTCCCCACCGTAGAAAATGCCCACCCCGACGCCTACGCCCTGGATTTTCTGGGCGAATTATTGTCCAACGGTAAGAAAGCGCCGCTCTACAAGGTGATTGTCGAGGAGCGTCAATTGGCGCCATCGGTTTCCGCCGGTCAGAACAGCAGTGAAATCGCCGGCCGGTTTGGTATTCGCGTTCGCGCTTTCCCCGAAGCCAGTCTGGCGGCGGTCGAAGAGGCCATTTTCGCGGCCCTTGCCAAATTCGAGCAGGACGGTTTTACCGATAAAGACGTATCCCGGATCAAGGCCGGGATCGAAACCGGTTTTTATAATTCCATCGGCAGCGTCAATAACAAGGCTTTTCAACTGGCGCAATACAACGAATTCAATGGTTCGCCGGCCTTCATCGGCGATGATTTGAAAAATATCCTGGCCGTCACCTCA
>JBDRBK010000079.1:0-11286 GCA_043822705.1 Fidelibacterota bacterium | reverse complement strand
GCCATAGGCCCGGCCGTTTTCAATCAGGATTTTTTGCACCGTCACACCGGTGCGCACTTCGCCGCCACGGACCTCCAGTTGCCGGCGCAACTGTTGCGGGAACTGGATGAATCCACCGGCCGGACGAAAGCTGCCTTTCAGGGTGGTGACCATGGCGGCGGCGGTCAGCAGGGCCGCGCAACGGACTCCCGAAAGTCCGCTGAAGGAGGAAAAAATATCCAGTACTTCCAGCAATTCGGGATCACGGAATTGGAAATGCCGCAGGAATTGAGCGTAGGTTTTTCCGGAGTTGGCGATAATTTTTGGACAGTGCCAGAGAATGGCGGGTATCTGCCAGGATTTGGGCTCGGTTTTCAGGTGCTGAAGTTCGTCGTGCATGGCGCTGCAATAGCTGAAAAAACGCTGGATCGCCGAGCCTTCCTCGGGAAAACGATCGCGCAACAAACCTTCGAAATCCGGCAAAGTGGATGGGATCGGAAACAGTTTTGCCGTTACAGTGACCGGATCGGCCAGGAACAGGCGGGCGTAATAGCCCTCGAATTTTTTTAACGTCATTTCGATCCCGAAAAAATCCAGTAAATCGGCAATATCGGGAATGATCTGCACCGTGTCGAATTTGTAACCCTGACGGGCAAAGGTCGACACGCAACCGCCGACGATCGTGTGCCGTTCCAGCACCAGCACCGGCCGGTCCGGGTAAATTTTGGTCCAGGCCAGAGCGGTGCTGAGACCGGTAATGCCGCCACCGACGACGATTAAACGGTAATGCTGTTGCCCCATCAGATACCTCCGGTCTTTGGATGTAAAAATTTACTCGACGAATTTAGGGTTGAAAAGTTAAAGTGAAAATGCGTTATGTCAACCAATGGGAGCGCTTGCCGCCGGCTTGCCCCGGAGCGGTCGTCAATGTAATTTCAGATAGATATGAACCGAATAATAGCCAAAACGTCTGAATTGCTGCCGGTATCCGGCCGGTGGGTTGGTGTTGCGCTGAATTTAATTCCCGGCAGGCGGTTTAACTGTGACAGTTGAGATAATTTTCGTTCTGGCCCTGCTGGGCCTGGCAGTCCTGTTTTTCGTTACCGAATGGCTGCGAGTGGATCTGGTGGCGGGTCTGGTCCTGTTGGTCCTGGCAATTACCGGTATCATCAGCCATGATGCCGCCCTGGCGGGTTTCAGCAACCATGCCGTGATTACGATCGCCGCCGTGCTGGTGCTGAGTGCCGGTCTGCATCGCACTGGTGTGGCGCACATTATCGGCCACCAGATTCTGCGGCTGGCGGGCACCAGCAAAATCAAACTGCTTATTATCATGATGGCCACGGTCGCCCTGTTCTCCGGCATCATGAATAACATCGGCGTAGCGGCCCTGCTGCTGCCGGTGGTGCTGGAAATCGCACGCCGGACCCGCCAATCACCCTCCAAACTGCTGATCCCGCTGGCTTTTGCCTCGCTGCTGGGCGGACTGGTCACCCTGATCGGCACAGCCCCCAATATTCTGATCAATTCAATCCTGCAGGATGCCGGGTTCGCCGGGTTCAGCCTGTTCGATTTTACGCCGCTGGGTTTGATCGTAGTGGCCTCGGGAATTTTTTACATGGTGGTGTTTGGGCGACATCTGCTGCCGGACCGCGATCTGGGCCGTGAGACCAGTCTCGGTGATATGCTCACCGGTCAGTACGGTCTGGATCAGCGCCTGATCACCCTGCACATTCCGGAGGGCTCGCCACTGGCCGGACGCAGCCTGGCCGGCAGCCGGCTGGGGGCAGCCTTGGGCTTCAACGTAATGGCGATTATCCGTGGTCATACTACATTTTTAGCGCCAGGTCCCGAGGCGGAAATCCATGCCGGCGACAAGCTGCTGGTGGAAGGTCGCCGTGAAAACCTGGAGATGCTGCGCGAATGGCGACAGCTGGAATTGAAGAGCGGCATCCTGGTGGGCGAGCACGAACTGGCGGCCGCGATGGATTTTGCCGAATTCCGGCTGGCGGATAATTCGCCACTGCTGGGTAAAACCCTGAAAGAGGCCGGTTTCCGCAGCGAATTCGCCGTCAACATTCTGGGGGCGGTGATCAACGGCCAGCCCAAGGTCGTGAAATTATCACGCTACCGTCTGAATGATAAAGATTTGCTGATTGCTATGGGACATGCCGATGATATTCGGTTGTTGGCCGACCAGCGGCAGCTCACCGATTATCGGCGGTTACGGGCGCGGGACCTGACATTAAAATATAAGCTGCACCGTCAGATGATCGGAATCGGCCTGCCGGCCGGTTCACAACTGGCGGGCAGAACAATCGCCGAAAGCCGCATGAAGGATGCCCTGGGAATCAATGTACTGGCGGTGCAGCAGAACGGCGGGACGGTTTTTATGCCGGCCCCGGACCAGGTGATCAGGGAACGGGCCACCCTGATTGTGCTGGGCATGCCGGAGGTCTTGGAGACCCTGCGCGGCCTGCAATCGCTGGAGATCGATACGAGCGTGGAGGTCGATCTGGATCACCTGGAATCGGATCAGGTGGGGGCGGCGGAAATCACGCTGGCGCCGCGCACTTTGGTAGTTGGCAAGACGTTGGGGATGCTGCAGTTCCGCGAGAAATACGGCCTGTCGGTGCTGGCGATCTGGCGCCGGGACCGGGCCTTTCGCACCAACCTGCGGGACCAGGTGCTGGAGCCTGGTGATGCCCTGCTGGTCTACGGCCGGCGCGAGCAACTGGCACGCCTGCAGAAAGACGCCGATTTCCTGGTGTTGTCGGGTCTTACGCATGAGCTTTACAAGAAGGAAAAAGCGCCGCTGGCAGGGGCGATCGAGGTGGGTGTGCTGACCACCGTGGCTCTGGGCTGGCTGCCGATCTACATTGCCGCACCGGCCGGGGCGGCGGCAATGGTGCTCAGCGGCTGCCTGACGATGGACGAAGCCTACAAGGCGATCGAGTGGAAGGCGATCGTGCTGATTGCCGGGATGCTGGGGTTGGGTGTTGCCATGCAGGGAACCGGGACAACGGAGTTTCTCGCACGACATGTCATGGGCGCGTTGGAATCATTCGGGCACATTGGCGTCGTGGCGGGATTGTTCACCATTACCTGTGTACTGGCCCAGATCATGCCCACGGCGGCGGTGGCGGTGATCATGGCGCCACTGGCTCTAACCACGGCGGTGGATTTCGGTTTGTCTCCCCAGGCTTTGCTGATGGTGGTGGCTGTGGGCAGTTCCAGCAGCTTTCTGAGTCCTGTCGGTCACCCGGTAAACCTGCTAGTGATGGGGCTCGGCGGCTACCGGTTCACCGACTATACCCGGGTCGGCCTGCCGCTGGTGTTGATTCTGCTGGCAATTTCATTATTTATATTGCCGCTGCTGTGGCCGCTGACTGGCTAAATGTTATCAGTGGTTTTGTTGATACTGTTCAACCAACTGTATTGTGTGTTCCAGTAGTTCCGGTCCCCCACAACGGCCATGACCGGGCACGACAATTTCGGCCTCAGGAAAAGTCGTTTGGGTTCGCCGAAGTGTAGCCGCCCACTGTTCGATGACCGCCTCGGCCAAATTTCCCATACTGCTGGTTGACAGTGCCTTTACCAGACAGCCGCCAAACAGGATTTTTTCAGCGGGAAACCAAACTACGATATTGTCGATTGTATGACCGCTGCCCAAATACCCGGCTGCCACTGACTGCCCGTTGAAATCCAGTACTAAACGCTCGTTAAAAGTAGTCTTTGGAGTGGTCAGGTCTTGTGCGCGGCATTTATCGGCCGTCAGCTGGCAGGCAATCGATTCGATCCCCCGGGTGTGCAGATAATCAATTCCGCCCATACAGTCATCGTGATAATGGCCGGCGATAAACTGCGTGACATCTGCTCGCAGGGAATCAGCCAGGTAACGTACCAACTGTTCGGTCTGCTCATCGTTATAGGGTGTATCCACCAGCAATGCCTGCCCGTTTCGGATATATACCAGGCCGTTGCATTCGACCAGGCCCCAACTCTGGGTAGGCATCAGTGAACAGTGCAGAAAGACGGAATCGGTTAATGGGTATAATTTGATATTTTCATTAACCACCAGTGGATCGCCGGCGGCCAGCAGGTTGAGTAATCCCAATACAACCATAAACAAGTTTTTCATGTTGATTGGTCCTCCTGACGTAACATGAGGTACAAAGTGAAAACAGCAATCGTAAAAACCAATCCGCCGACCACAGTGCCCAGGGCCAGCAGGTCGTTACCGGTTACAGCGCCGATTGGTCCCAGGATACAGAAAATGGCATTCAGGATCAACAGGTCGCCGGTGGCGTGGCCCAGTTTGCCGCGGCCGTGGAGGGCGATTGCGAAGCAGATCGACGGCAGCCCCAGAATGGCGTAGGCCAGACCGTTGACCATCCCGATGGCCGAGTCGGGACGCAGTTGAATCCATTGCAGCAGGAATTCCGGCGCCGTACCGGCATTGATCAAAACCGGCAGAATGGTGATTTGTGAAGCATAGACCACAATATTCATTACACCGTAGACCGGCACAAACAGCAAACCGGTCAGGGTCAGCAGCGGGTAGTCCTCTTTCAGCAGCAGGTAGAGCAGGCCGAAAAGGGCCACTACCAGTCCGGTGAATAGGACAGCGTTGAAGTAATTCAGGATGAACACGCCACCCTGGCGGGCGGCGTAATCCAGGTAGTCGGCGTCGGTCCAGCCGGGGCTGACCTGGCTGGCGGTGGCGATCATCAGCACCATCCACAGCAGCAGCACGATCAGCAAAAGCAGGGACAGGTTGCGGGTGATTCGGATCAATCTGGGCATGGCATTTCTCAACCCTGAAACAAGCCGATAATTATAGTGACGATCACCGCCACGAACAGCAGGTACTGGGGCGCCGATTTGGTGACCAGCTTGATTTCGCCCCGCTGCCAGCACAGCAGCGTGAAAATTACCAGGTTGCCGCTGATGAGCAGTAGCACGAACACCGCCACGCTGGCCAGTCCGTGCCGCCAGATCGAAGCCAGGAACAGGAACAGTCCGCTGAGGGCCAGAATCCAGGTGTGCTGGTGCCAGGGCAGGTAAAGCGACAGGAAGGTTTCGCCGCTGATGTCGGCTTTAATTAACGGAAAGACTTTTTTCTCCCCCCACCAGGCCTGGGCGAAAGCCAGCAGGAGCAGCAACAGAGCAGCAATGAAAAAATAAATATTCATGGTCGTTTTCCTTATTTGTTAAATAGACGCTCGAAACCGGGATAGGGCCGTAGCGGCAGCAGTTCGAAATCGATCAGGCCGTTTTTCACGAAGGGCAACTCCGCCAGTTGGCTGCGGGCGTCTTCCAGCGTTTCAGCTTCCAGGATCAGGACGGCCAAATCCTCGTCGGCCTTGAAATACAGTTCGCGGATGAAATCGTCCTGGTGCAGTTGCCAGGCTGTCAGCGCCTCGGCGCGGCCCAACCGGCGGAATTCCCCCGGCCGGGCGCCGGGCAGTTCTTTTTCGATGGCAATGATTTTCATGGTTTAGATAGTTATCCCGTGTTCTTTTATGAAATCGTCAATTTTTATTGGATATAATTGAGGTTCTAGCCCTTGTATTAAAAACTTACCTTTTATTGAAGAGATAGAATTTTTGAACTGAAGTGTTGACATTTTATAGCACGTTCCAGAAACATATTTATAGTCATACAACTTATCGTTCGGATTAAGGATAGACATGTTTTGGCTATGAAATGCAAACCCGAAAAAATATAAATAATTAGCTTTTGTTAATTCATCACGGATTTGGGTAATTTTCTCTTGAACTGGAAGTTCATCATATGTTTTTATAGTTAAGGCTATTCTAAGTAAATAATGATCATATAGCGATAATTCTCCTGCGTCTTCAGGTTCCCCTCCATAACTTGTCCAGCTTCGAAGTTTATATTTATTAGCCCATGTGGGAATTTTTTCAAAATCTATTGGATTATATTTGTTATATCCATCATCCGAGGTCACTAACGAACCGATTGAACCATAGACATAGTAAACATGAATCAAACTAACAGGATTAATATTTTCTTTATTTACCTCACTCTCAAACAGATCAATAATTCTAGAACTAAGAAAAAATTCTAAAGATCGATCATAGTTAAAATTGATTATAATCAATCTTTCTAATTTCTTTTTTAAATCAGATAAACTATTGCACGCATATCTTAATGTTTCCCACAAATCGTTGTACCATGTTCTTCGAATTACTCCCTGTTCATTTGGTAAAAAGAAATCCTCTTGTTCATGGTTAGATAAAGCAGCCAGTATACCGAGTTTGGCATATATAGAATATTCCTTCCGATGAAATAGAAAATCATCAATGGAGTTAATAGCGGATAATTTGTTAGTCCAACTTGTTAAATCTAGTGAGTTATCTCTCCAGTATTCAAACGAATCTCCACGTTTAAGTAAGTGTAAAATATCTGATGGAACGGATTGTGCGAATGTCACTGTAATAATATCTCTATTATTCCATAAAATTCTTTTTACTAATTCTAAATACTCACTATTCCTATATTTAGCAGTTATACTATTTAATAATTCACTACCAATTGGGAAACCAATGTCATTGCTTGCACCAGCACCTAGCACTATAACGGTTTTTATATCATCTGACATATTTAGCAATTAGTTTGATTTTTGATATTTACTTTTCTGTTCTTTGGTCATCTTCTCACAGGCGTACTGGTAAATCTGGCGCGGGGCGGTGTCTTTGTGTTTTAGCAAAAAGGCTTCGACGGTGGCCGGCTGAAGTTTCCAGGCTTCCCGCAGGAACCAGCCCAGCCCCTGCTGGACTTTCTTTTCCGGGTCGTGCATCAGGGGCTCGATCAGTGCCAGCAGCGGATTGACGTCGGTGGTACCCTTTAAAATTTCGATCAGGGTCACCGGCAGCGCCCGGCGCTGGTAGGGATTGACGGCTTGCCGCCAGGGTTCCAGTGCGTCAATATCGACAACTTTGTTTTTCAGCAGCGGTCCGGTGGCATCGCGGCAGACCACGTCGCAATGGGCCCAGTTAACGACGCCCAACTCGAACCAGTGTTCCACCGCCGTGAAGGCGGCGGGAGTGAAATCGGCGTAAAAATGTTGCAGCAGGTGGGTGGCGAAATAGATTTCTTCGTACTTGTGACTGGCGGCCAGCAGATCGCCGGTTGCCAGCACCAACTCCAGTGTAAGTCCACCGCGTGCTAAAATTTCTTTGCACTTGCTTGGTATTACATCCTTGCCCAAACCGTAGGCATCATAACCTTCGGTGAAATAACGGGCGTATTTGGTTACGATCTCCGGGTCGGCGTTGGCGCGGCAATATTCCACAATTTCCCGGTAGAGCGCGTTTGCATCCATGGAACCCCTCGTATAATAACGGTTTAATTCGTAAAAGATTATAATATTGTGCGATTACAATCGCAAGCTATTATGTTTATGTATTGAAGGGCTGGATTAAGTCGCACTGAGTCCGTCAAAGTGTGACATGATGCAATAAAATGATTACAGTGTTCTTGTGTACTATATCCGCCTACGCAGAAAACCACGCCTGCGTGCTATAGACAGCTTCGGCGCGCAGGCACGGGCTCTGTCCGTGGGGCTCCATGTTCCCTTGTTTAGGCTCTTTTCAAAGTCAGTACGGTAATCTCATTGGGAATGCCGATCCGCAGCGGCGGACCCCAGTAACCGGTGCCAACATTTACATAGATTTGTGTACCATCGTGGTTGTGCAAGCCCGCCACGTAGGGATGGGCCTGTTTCACTGCCAGGTGGAACGGTTTGAACTGGCCGCCGTGAGTGTGCCCGGAGAGCTGGAGGTCGACGCCCAGTTTGCTGGCGGCATAGATCGAACTGGGCTGGTGGGCCAGCAGGATTTTCAGCGAATCGGCGGGAGCGCCCCGCAGGGCTTTTCCCGGGTCGGTGGCGTGGGCCGGCAGAACCCGTCCTGCGTCGTAATCGGTGACGCCGGCCAGCGTCAATTTGGCGCCATTCACAGCGATCACCCGGTGCTCGTTCACCAGATTGATGAAACCGATCCGTTCGGTTTCCTGCAGCCAGTGCTCCACCCCGGAATAATATTCGTGATTACCGGTGATGAAGTATTTACCATAGGGCGCTTCCAACTGGGACAGGGGAGCCACATCATCGCTCAGCCAGCTTACCGAACCGTCCACCAGGTCGCCGGTGAGAGCGATCAGGTCCGGTTTAAGTTCCCGTACCTGGTCGACTACCCGTTGCACAAAATCGCGTTTGATGGTCGGACCGACGTGCAGGTCGGAAATTTGCACGATCCGCAGACCTTCCACCCCCGGCGGCAGGTTCGCCAGGGGCACATCCACATCGATCACCACGGGCTTGCGGCGGGCCCGGAAAAATCCGTAGGCCGAGATTCCACCGGTGAGGCTCACCAGCCCCAGATTCATGGCAGTGATTATGAATTGCCGCCGGCCGGGATCGGCCGCTTCGTCGGTGGTAGCGCCGGACAACCAGCCGAACAGCCTGGCGCCGCCCACCCAGGCCGTCCAGCCCAGGTCGCGGGCGACAACCACCACCAGCGTCAGGACGAAAAAACCCAGACTAGTGTAACCGATCCATGACAGGCTATCGGTGAGGCGATTTTCCAGGCCCTGAAAGCGCAGGAAGGGAGCCGCCAGGGGCAGGATGGCCAGCACCGCCACCAGAATCCAGAGGGTGATAATCCAGGGACCGGATAAGCCCAGGGTAGGAATTATCCGCAGACCCACATAGCCGTGAATAAAGGCCAGCACACTGAGTACGATTAATAAAAATATCATCGGTAGTTTATTCATTATTAATTGATTTAAGGGGCATTATATGGGAACAGGTCCGTTAAGTTTCAAAATCAAATTTTACGCCGGTCATTTTTTCCGATATATCCCATAACACCTGGGCATGCGCCTGGTTATGGGAGGCGGCATTGGATTGGGTCTTGGTCGGCAGTCCGCGCCAGCCGCCCCAGCTGCCGGGACCGTAATATTCGCCACCATTGACGACGGGATCGGTGGCGGCCATGATTGTCGGCAGCGCGCCCAGCGTCGGTGTTTGGCCAATTAATTTGTTGACGAAACTGAATGCTTTGGAGTGCTGCTGCAGGTTCGTGGCCGTCCATCCGGGATGGGTAGCGACGGCCAGTGCGGCGATATTGTTCGCCCCAAAATGGCGCTGCAGTTCATAAGTGAACAACAGATTGGCCAGCTTGCTTAGTCCATAAGCGCCGTTTTTACTGTATTTCTTTTCCGCGTTCAGGTTTTCCGGATCGAACCTGCCCATGTGATGCGCCATGCTGCTCACGTTGACTACCCGGGCGCCGGGGGTCTTTTTGATCAGGGGCAACAGCAGTCCGGTGAGGGCAAAATGTCCCAGGTGATTGGTACCGAACTGCATTTCGAAACCATCGTCGGTACGGTAGTGCTCGGGCAGGGCCATGACGCCGGCGTTATTGCAGAGAATATCCAGACGGGCGTACTGCTGCTGAAATGCAGCGGTAAAATTGCGCACCGATTCCAGGCTGGCCAGATTCAGTTCCCTGACTGCCAGTCTGGCCTGCGGGTTGTCGGCGTGCAAATCATCGGCGGCGGCTTGAGCTTTTTGCATATTACGGCAGGCCATGATGACGGTGGCGCCATGGGCGGCGAAAGTGCGGGTTTCCTCCAGACCGATGCCGCTGTTGGCGCCGGTGACGATCACGATTTTGCCGGTCAGGTCCGGAATCTCAAAATTCAGTTCCATAGCAGTACTCCTGTTTGCCCGGCGAGAATTCCGGGTCGTTCATAAATTTCCGCCACCAGAAGTCGTTACGGTGTTGGTCGGGTATGACCAGTTCTCCGGGTCGTGGTGTCAGCAGGTGAATATTTCCGGTAGCCGCTTCCCGCACGAGTTCTTCCGCCGGGCTATACCAGCTGTGCAGGGCCAGATCAAAGGTGGCCCAGTGGATCGGTACCATTTGTGCGCCGTTCAATTGCCGGTGGATTTGCGCGGCTACAACCGGTCCGGCATGGATCGATGCCCAGGTTTCATCGTAGGCGCCGATCTCGATAAAGGTCAGGTCGAATGGACCGAATTTTTCACCGATTGTCTGCATATCCGGTGTCGGACCCGTATCACCGCTGAAAAATACCCGTCGTTTTTCGCCAATGATCGACCAGGACGTCCACAGGGTCAGATCCCGGTCCGGCAACCCGCGCCCGGAAAAGTGCCGGGCCGGCGTAGCGACGATCCGGAGGCCATCCAGATCGTATTCGTCCCACCAGTTCATCTCAATGATTTTATTTTCTGCCACGCCCCAATCGCGCAATCGGCTGCTGATACCGATGGGTACGATAAACAGCAGGTCCCGGCCGGCGATACTTTTAATGGTCGCTTGATCCAGATGATCGAAATGGTCGTGGGAGATCAGCACGGCATCGACCACCGGCAGTTCTTCGGCCTTGAGCGGTGCCGGATGGAAGCGTCGGGGCCCGGCCCATTGCACCATAGACGACCGTTCCGACAGCATCGGATCGATCAGCAGTCGTTTCCCGGCAATTTCGAGAATCAGGGAGGAATGGCCCAGCCAGGCAAAGCGCAAATCATTTGATGGTACCCGATTAAATTGATCATTAATTGGGATTACCGGTAGTGGTCGGGCCGGTCGTTTATCGGGGTTTTTAACCCGGAAATACTTGGCCGTCATCCGCATGAAATTTTTAAATGATAATTCATCGGATGGCAGTTGATTGAAAAACTTCCGGCCGCTGTAATTAGTGGCATTCTCGACCAGCGTTTTTGGTACCAGTTTGCGGATTTGGTACTGCCGGATTCCCAATGCCGAAAGCCAGCTGACCGCCAGCAGCATGATTAACAATGACATCAATTTCCTTTTATTCATAATGATTGAGTAGTCAGTCAGCGGAGTATTGAAAAAATTTTCAGACCTTATGGCAATCCCAGAAGCATTCCCAGGCCTGTTCAATGAAAGTATTGTCGGTGCGCAATTCCGGATTCTGCCAGATCAGTTCCACCAGTCCGATGATCAAATGATAGATATTATTCATGTGCAGTTCGATGGGAATATTTTTGAGAATTCCCGCATCGATACTGGCTTGGATCGACTGCCCGGTCTGATCGATGACATCCCTAACGGCCGGATCTTCTTTGATTTCAGTCGCGAACGGTGAATGATGAAACTGCTGAATAAATTTGAATTTATGAGGGTTATCAACGCCGTAGTTCCACATATTGGACCAGATCAGCCGGAACTGGCTTTCCGGGGAGTTGACCTTTTCCAGTCCCCTGTGCATGGTTTGAAAAAATTC
>JBDRBK010000078.1:0-18428 GCA_043822705.1 Fidelibacterota bacterium | reverse complement strand
CTCTTCATCCCCAGCGACGACAAACCGCAAATGGCCACCGGCGCCCTGCCGAAAGACCAGTTGAAACATGTCATCAAAGATGTGTTGAAGGTTGCCGAACCGGTCAAGAATTAGTACTTCCCCCCAACGGTAACAGCGCCCCGCGATAGTGATATCCGGGGCGTTGTGTTTTATTACGGCCTATTGTTCGGAATCACGAATATTGGGGACGATAAACCAGGCCACTAAATAGGCGATTATTCCGCCGCCCCAGAATATCGATATAATGAAAATCAGTCGCACGATAATCGGATCAATATCAAAATAATCAGCGATGCCCGCGCAGACGCCGGCGATTTTTGCATTTTTGGTATTACGATACAGGCGCTTCATTCGGTACTGCTCCAGAATAATTCCATGGTGATTGATTTTATTGGAAAATACCGGGGTTGCTGCGTCCACAGTTCGGGCAATTCTCGATTTTATCAGGCAGCAGCACACCTTCTACTTTGGTTATCAGATAACCACATGATTTACACTGCCATGAGCCTTTCACCGCCCGACAGGTTTTATCCTGGCAAAACATGGCAAAGGCCGGATTCTCCTGATTGCAGATTTCACATTCCCAAGATTCTGACATTTTTTACTCTCGTAGTTACAGTAAAACCAATTCGGTGTTACACGTTCTGCGTTCCGCTGCGGTGCACTGCCACAGGATTTGCGGTCGCTTGATCTGGAATTTCGGTTCCCGGGCAGGCCGGAAATTAATATAAATTGCGCTAAAAACCGGATCGGGAAATTTTATCTCGGGATCAGCTATCACCGGTTGAATTTATAATCACCGGTGATTTACTTTTTACCATTGAATATTTTTCTTTTCCAGACCGACATGACTAATACCAACGGTACCCGTTATTGCGGGTCCACAGGATAAAATTATGGAAATAAGACAACCAGGATCACATCTGGACCACATGATGAAACAGACCCGGAATCATCATGTCCAGCTCAGTTTCATGGCCGACTCCAAAGCCAATATGCTGTTGACAATATCATCAGTTGTCATCACCCTGACGGTGCCGCACATGATGACCCCCGGGCTGAAATACGGCGCCATGATTCTAATCGTTTTTTGTCTGCTGACTATTATTTTATCGACCTACGCGGTCATGCCGAAATTACCGATCATGATTAAAAACGATCCGACCGTGGATATTAACAGTCCGCGGTTTAATCTCCTGTTCTTCGGCGATTTCGTAAAAATGAGCTTTGCCGATTTCGAAGCCACGATGGAAGATGTTCTGAACGAGCCCGGGAAAGTGTATGAAGTCATGACCAGGGAAATCTATACTCTGGGCTATTTCCTGGCCGGCAAGAAATATCGCTATATCCGTCTGGCCTACGGTTCATTTATAATCGGAATATTCACCAGCGTTATCGTTACCCTGTTTACCAACCGCGGGATTTAGCCAGCCGCCGGCACACGTCCGGTCACGAAAATTGAGCTATACCCGCCGACTTACTCCGATTTTTCGCCGGCTTTTTCATAGCCGCGGGTGATATAATATACCGCCTTGTCGAAAAACAGGTTGACCCGTGTCATGAATTCCATGGCAATATACATATCCAGCGGTTTCGCCCATACGCCGCCCTGAGCCAGTACATGGGCGAAAATATGCTTGCGTGTCAGGCTGACGGCACTGAGCACTTCCGCCAGACGGAAGCCTTCCGATCGGCGCTCGCCGCCCATTCCCCGATAGTACTCCCAAATCGGATTAGTCTCATTGGGCGGCATCCGCAGCCAATCTCCGAACTGGGCGATAACGGTGTGCGCCCGTCGATAGATTTTCTCACGGGGCAGCGTTGTGTAATGGACTGTCGTCGGATGCGAGCAGACTTCCGCCACCCAGTTTTCCGTTATCATATGCGCATCCTGACTGATAATTTTAATCAACGCATCCGAAGGCAGGTCGCTGTTCAGGCCCTGTTCACCCCGCAGGTAGCGGAATGAATCCTGCATTCGCCATAAATCGCGGTACTGGTCCAGGTAGCGCCGGACCGCCAACCGATTCGGTTCGAAGGCCAATTCCGGCAGCGCCGTCAGCGGCACGAACCGGGCATCCCGGGCATCGTCACCGGCAGTCACGGATCCCTCATCCCACTTCACTTCGAAGGAAATCCAGATCAAATCGCCGTACTGGGCATCGTGATGTGAGACCGTATCCAGCAGCCGGATGACCGATCCGCGAATACCAGCTTCCTCCGCTAATTCCCGCAGGCAGGCTGCCTCGATCGATTCCTTGATTTCAACGAAACCCGACGGCAGGCACCACCGCCCGGCCTGCGGTTCGCGGTCGCGGAGCACCAGCAGAATTTCCCGCTGTTCATTGACGACGACTGCCGAAACCACCGGCAGGGGGTTGTCATAAAATATCGTCTGACAGACCGGACAGTATTGGCGGATAATATTATCAATGGTTCGTGGTTGGACTTTCCCCCCGCAACGGGAACAGAAATATCGATCAAGCGTCATTAGTAGCTCCTGTCACTGGATAGCGACATCTGAAAATGCAATCATTCTTGTTCATGGAATAACAGCCATTCCGTTCTGCTTTCCGCCTGACGATGGCCTGTATGTTGCGAACAAATTCGACATTTAAATCAGGCTCGTCCCAGCTTACGGCGTCGATTACCAGCGGCAGTTTGAAGTCGATGTAAGTAAAACAGTCTGCCAATTGCTCCACGGGAAAACTGAGACAGTTTTCATAATCGATCTTTTCGATTGCTGCGAAATACTTGCACAATTGCTCCACGCCGTTTTCGGCATTGAAACCGGATACTAACGCTCTAAAATCAACATCAGGGCAGGGTGCGGTGGTTGTCAAAGCAAGAGCTTTATTGATGTCGGCGGTCAGTTCGTTTAAAAACCGGTCGGAATGGGTGATGGCGATAAACCAGCCATCGTCCGCTAGAATATGCGGAACAGCAGGTAAAATTTCAGCAAAATAATTCAGTGAATAAGCTGCAATGATTAACTGGTAGGAATTGGCCGGGAATCCCCGGATGACAGCGGCCGTGTCGTTGATGAACCGCCCCCCAAAACCGCTTCTGCCAGCCGCTGCCAGATAGGGCACGCGGTTGCCGGCGGTAATATCTATTCCGGTACATCGCGAACCGGGTGGGACGACTGAGTTGAGACTGGCGGTGAAACGGCCGTAGCCGCAACCGAGGTCCAGTACATTGACTCCGACGGTAAAATGAACCGGGGTCAGGGCCAATCGGTAAATGTTCTGGCGATTGACTGAATAACGCCGGATTATGCGGCCGGTCTGTCGGTGCAGTCGCACCTGGCCGAACACTATTTGCAAAACGTCTGGCAGTTGCTGTTTTCTCAATCCCACGGATATGAATGTAACCAACTTCCTGCAAAACTTCAGGGATTTTATTGCCGCTTCAATGGCACCGGTGCTGATTAGTATCGACAAATGCTTGGATGGAAATCGGCGTCGGCCGTAGATTGCGCCAGCATCAAAACGAGGCAAACAGTGTACCCAGAAGCAATCCAATGGCTGTTAAACAGAAGAAGTATTCGTTCTTTTCACTCCGATCCGGTCGCCGATGAGACCATCGAGCTGATTTTGCAGGCCGCCATGGCCGCCCCATCAGCCAACAATAAAAAGCCCTGGCATTTTCTAACAATTACTGACCGCGCCGTACTGAACCGGATTGCCGAAGTACATCCCTTTGCTAAAATGTGCCGGGAAGCGCCACTGGTGATCGTCGTGTGCGCCGAACCGGACCAGTCGCCAAATTACTGGGAGCAGGATTGTGCTGCCGCGACCGAAAATATCCTGCTGGCGGGGACGTCACTGGGGCTGGGGACGGTCTGGCTGGGAGTACATCCACGGCTGGAACGAAAACGGGATTTACAGCGCTTATTCGACCTGCCCGCTACAATAGAAATATTGTCGATGGTCGCAATCGGTCGCCCGGCGGAAGTCAAAGAGCCGCGAACCCAGTACGATCCGGCCCGGGTACACCGCGAAAACTGGTAGATCAGACCGGTTTTATTCGGTTGCTATCTTGGCGTCTTCGACTATCAAGGCATATTTATAACCAAAACCGAAATCCTGATCGACGGCCACAAACCCGTCGATAATTACCACATCGCCGACGGCGGCTGTTGCCGACGTGGTTACGGTCAAGTCGAAATCACCGTCGGACCCGGTGCCGTCTTGAATATGCAGCCAGTTTCGGCCCATGATATTCGCATTAAATTTTACCACTTCACCGCGCAGGCGAATGCGCTCACCGGCTAATTGCGGTCCTTTTTTGTATAATTCGGCCACCGAGATTCCATCTTTCAGTCTGATGATATTTTTGATAGCGACTATCTGTGCTTCGGGTGTACCGGACTGCGGACGGACCTGTCCGGGGTGGCCGCCCGGCGCCGCTTTCATCGAGCGCTTGCCCGCGTTGGAAATTTCGCTGACAAAATGGATTTTCTCAAATGTCCGCTGCAGACTGGCGCTCTCAAAATTCTCCATCACCATACCTTCCGGGATCGTCACCCGAGCGCCGACTTCAACCCTGGTTACCGGGGCGGCGGCCCAGATATCGTCCTGGCCGTCATTGATGCGAACGTAGGTGTATCCGCCGCTGTCCATCGTTTCCATTACCGTCCCGCTGATGCCGGATTCATTGCCGGCGACCGCTACCGGCTGTTCATGCTGCTGCGGTGGTGTTTTCTTCTGACAGCCGGCCAGCATCAACGTCCCGGCCAGCAATAGTAATGTTGTCTTATTTACAAAATTCACAATTTTTCTCCGTATTGCTTCGTGAAATATCCAGCGATTGTTCAATTACTGTGGGGTGAAATTGCCCTCACCAACCGCTGCGAATCAAATGTTTTCCCGGCTCAATTGCCAGCGAGTCACTATTCAATCATTGAATCAGGCGACGGTTCCCTGCCTGGCTTGAAATTCTTCGTTCAGCCGTTTGCTATCAATCATTTCTGACGACATCGATTATTCTGATCCACGGCTCCAGTAGCTGTTCCCGTTGCGGCTGGCAATGGATTTTCCGGACGACATCCATGCCTGACACGACTCTTCCGAAGGCGGCGAAACCCTGGCCGTCGGGATTGCGCCGGCCGCCGTAATCCAGCTCGGGCTGAACACCGATACAAATGAATATCTCGGCGGTAGCGCTGCCCGGTTCATTGCGGGCCATCGATATGGTGCCATCGGTATGACGCAGGCCGGTCATGGCGGTCGTCTCATGTGCTATCGGCGCCAGGTGTCGGTCATCGCCATACAGACCGCCTTGAATTACCTCGATTTTGATAGTATTGTGCGGTTGATTATCCAGTGTCACCGTGCGGTAAAAATGACTGTCGCGATAATAACCGCCGTCCACATACCGCAGGAAATTGGCGACTGTCAGCGGCGCCTGTTCCGGGTAGACGACCACTGTGAACATTCCCATGTCGGTATTAAACGTGACCAGTTGCTTTTCCGGCCGGGAACAACCGGTGATGATCAGTATCAATGTCACGTAAAATATTTGACGGATCATGTCATGTTTCTCGTACCACTGGCAGATTATAACCGTTATTCACAATTAATCCGGTCGGCACACTCGGCGATCTCACCGGACTCGATCAGACGGACGCCGGTGGTGAATTCGGTGGATTGCCCCACCATCGCCCGGGTGACGGTTTCAGCCGGGATCGGACGATATTTCTTCAGCGGACCGGTCAGGAGCGGTGCAGTTCCCCGAAGCACCCAGCCGGCCAGTTTTTCTCCCAACCGAAACCCGGTGCGATCGCCCAGCAATAATGACGGACGGAAAATCAGTGTTGATTGAAATCCCAGATTGATGACAGTCTGTTCGACTTCGCCTTTGACACGATTGTAGAATATCCGTGATCCGGCATTGGCGCCCATGGCGCTGACTAACAAGTACCGCTGGGCTCCCGCCCGTAACGCCAGCCGTCCGCATTCGACCGGATAATCATAGTCGACTTTCCGGAATTCCGGCCGGGTTCCAGCCTGTTTAATGGTCGTACCGAGGCAGCAATAAATATCATTGACCGCGAAATACCCGGACCATTGCTCCAGCTGATCGAAATCGATTGTCACCGTCAATAGTTTCGGATTTTCCAACGCCAGCGGGCGGCGGACCAGGGCGGTGACCCGGTCGTAATTGGGGCTCTGTAGTAAATAATGCAGGCAATGCCCCCCTACCAACCCGGTGGCTCCCACGATAAGTGCTTTTCTGTTCATCAGGGCCTCACTTTCAATTGTTGAAATCCTGAAATAGTCATTTCCGGTCCCGGGTTTGTCCCCACGGCAGTCATTCAGAGTGATTTGGTAAAAATCCGGTAACGTTTGTAAATGACACCGCCCGCTCTTTCCATCTCGCCCCGCACCCGGGTGTTGGTTTCCAACTCCAGATGACTGTCGATATACTCAAAGCCGAATTCCAGTGCCGATTTGTACATAGCCACTCCCATCAGCACATCCAGGCCGCGCCCGCGGTAATCATCGTCGATCGCTCCCAAAAAAAGGTCTAATTGCCGCGATTGTCGAGCGGCCCGCAGGATATGCCAGATACCAAGTGGAAATAATCGACCGCCGGCTTTTCGGAGCCCGTGATTTATATTCGGCATGCCCAAGATGAAACCAACCAGCTTTTCTTCCCTGATCACGATCTTGATGAAATGCGGATTCAGCAGCGGGATAAACCGTTTGGCCAATTCCTGCATTTCCGGTTCGGTCAGAGCGACGTAGCCATCGTGCTGCCGGTAGGTATCGTTCATCATCCGCAGGACCGGATAGATATACTGCTTCAGCGCACGACGGCTGGAAAATTCCAAGACACTGAATTCGCCGCTGCGACTGATCCGGTGGTGGATTTTCCAGTAAAATTCAGGGATCGCCATCGGTATCTTGTAAGCAACATAATCAACATGTTTCACATAACCGGCGCCTTCTAATAACTCCACCAGATAGGGGAAATTATAGTAGGTGGAGAGCGTCGGTTCGTTGTCAAAACCGGCAATCATGTAACCGGCCGGATCAGTATTGGAAAATCCTTTGGGACCAATCAGGTTTTCCATGCCGAATCCGCGGGTCCAGTTCTCCACCTGATTCAGCAAACCGCCAGCGACTTCCGCATCAGGAATGCATTCCAGAAAGGCAAACCGGCCGTTTTTTTCCTCTTGCACGCGATTGGCGCGATGACTGACAATACCCAGGATGCGACCGACGACCTGACCCCGGCGGCGGGCCAGCAGTAACAACGTTTCGCTGCCGCGGGCCTGGCGATTTCGCTTGAAATCGAAGTAACGCCATTCATCTTGGTATAGCGGCAGCACCCAGAGCCGGTGTTCCTGGTGGAGACTGGCCGGCAGGTTGATAAATTCTTTGAAATCCCGATGCGACGTCACCGGAGTTATTTGCATTAACGTTTTCCCATATGATTTTGATCGTTACTGCGGCAATGACAGTTGCCGGAAGATTGAATCATTCCCTTAATATCTCCCTGAATTCCTGACGGTAAATGTAATGATTATTCCGGCCGAATACCATTTTCCGGTTGCCACCCGTCGCTGGTGAAACTTCCAGATACAGCCCGAAATGTAAAAATTCCACCGACAGACTTGCCAAAGGAACAATTTTAGTATAACTTGTAGTTGTTATTGCGTCTACTACTGAATGACGTCCCTACCAGTGATTAGCTTCCCCCACTAATCATCCCGCCCGGTGGGGACGTCGTCGTTTATTGGTGTTCCGCCTAAATTCTCAGTCGTTTCGTCGCCCATCCTGATTGAGCAGATATTCATTTTTCGCATCATTCAGGAAATGAATCAGTTGCATCCGCTGCTCGATAATCCGGTAAATCAATATTCGTTTCCGGTAAAAAACACTGATGAAGCGCAGATGCTGCCGATACCCCTGTGCCTTGCGGACGTACCGCAATACAAAGTTGCCGCTGGGAATCAGAGTGAGGCCGTACAAGACGGTTATCCAGGTGCTATCGCTGATCAGAGCAACCAGGGTGATAAGCAAGCCGTGGTACAGCAGGAAGACCGCCGCGCCGGCGATCAATTTCATTGGTGCATACCATTCCTTATTGGATACAAAGCGATTTGTGTACCAACGTGGCACCTGATAAGGCAGATAGTTATTTATCAGACCCAACAGATATACCGGGAATCCCAGTACCAGAAATAAAAATACCTGAATCCGTTTCCAGATACCGATCCGCCGGTCAGCCGGCGCCAGAAACTCATCTTTCAGATGCAGACGATCCAGGTTTTTAAGGTACCGGTCCAGTAGTTTCTTGAAATTTTCAACCCGTTCCGGCTGATGCTCATAGAACCATTCCACAGCCTTGATCAGTCCCTTGGTCACTGCGAAATCGTCATTTTTATCGCGAATTTTCAGACCCATATCGACGATCAGTTCGCGCTTGTAAATGCTTTCCAGGCCGGCGACGATCGCCGCCAGGTCCAATTCCCGCAAGGTGGTGGTCAATTTCTCGAGCGCGGTCTCGACCTGCCGGGTCAGCAGATGAACCGCCTCGACTTGATCTTCCTGATAGGTCTCCCGGAAAGCAGCCAGATCAATCGGCTTCCCGAACCGGATATAGACATCACTGCGGAACCGTATCAGGTCCGAATAATTCAATCCCACCGGGATAATTTTAACACCCAGTTGGAAATCGTTCCGTTCTTCGGCCCCGAAACCGATCCGCGCAGCACCGGTTTTAATCCGGTTCAACGTGCGCTCAACCGAAGAAACACCTTCGGGAAATATCAGGATGCACTTACCCTGTTCCAGCAACCGGTAGCAATGTTCGAAGGTCAGGCGGTTCTTGTCCATTTCATCGGGATTATCCTGCCGGCGGTAAACCGGGATTATTTTGAGGCGGTCCAGGAACCATTTATTCAACGGTCGATTGAACAAGGTGCTTTTTGCCAGAAAATGCAGACCGCGGGAACAGGCGAACCCGATCAGCAGCGGATCCATCATGGTATTGGGGTGATTGGCAGTGAAGATGATCGGTCCGCTGAGCGGTATGTTTTCAATATTTTTCAGGTTTACCTGATGATAAAACAATTTGACCGCCCGGACGGCCAGTAGTTTTGCGAATCGATATAACAATCAGATATCCATGAGTATAATTTTACTGATAATACTCGATTTATCAATCAATTGCCACAGTTTTCTATGATTGCGGAGGCTCAGGAATAATTGATGAAAATGGATTTCCGCGCAGCGGTCAATTATTTCAACAGTAACATTTTACCGGTCAGCTGCCGATCGCCGAATTCAATCCGGTACAAATAAATACCGCTGCTGGCCGGTCGGCCGTTGTGGTCGTACCCATCCCAGAGCACTGATTTCTGTCCCGGCTCTTGGAATGCCTCGATTAGTGTGAGTATTTCAGCTCCCCGCAGATCTGTAACGACCAGTTGCACCCGACCCGGTTCTGCCAAATTATAACGGATCTCTGTTCTTCCATTAAAAGGATTGGGGAAATTCCCAAGTAGGGAAAATGTATCGGTAGTGTTTGCCACACCGGATATCGCCAGTGGCCATTGCACGCTGCTTTCACCGGATGGATAGGAACGCAATCCGGATGAATCGACGGCAATGATCCGGTAGCGGTAAGTCCGTCCGGGCTCGATGACAACGGTATTATCGGTATACTGGGCGGTGCAGCAACTGTCCAGTTCCTGATTGTCCTGAACTGCGAAGACCAGATAGTGTTGAAGGTCTGGATCGCGGTTTTCATCCCAAGTCAGGACGGGATTCTCACCAGGATTACCACTGACAACCAGATTTTCCGGCGGTGCCGGCGGACCATTGCAGTAAATATCAGCGGAAATATCCAGTCCGAGTTGTTCAATATTCAGGACGGCGAAATCCGTCCAGGCGCCAGCCCGTGAAAGTGAGTTCGGATTCGTCCAGGAAGCGAACTCGGAATTACCGGTACTGCCCGGAAAAAAATCCCCCAGGGAACCGTAATCACCGCAATCATCCTCTAGTTCGGTCCCACCATCGGCCTCTTCGATGTCGATATGTTCGCCGTTGTCGAATAGGTAATCCGACCGGTGATAGATCAGCAGCCCGCCACTGGATCGGCTGTTCGACAAATCGCCATCGAAACCAAGCGGTTGACGATTCTCGATCAAGAAATATTCTCCCGCGTCGTGCTCGAAATCGGGTAGACCGCTGACATGGAAACGCAGGATGGCGGCGTTCTTCTCGACCGCCGGAATACTGATGCCCGGGTGGTTTTCAGTCAAGTCGACCGGCTCTACCCAGCCCAGCATCAGCTTACTCCAGGCACATAAATGCGTGGGGCGTTCCTCGCGGCCATTGATTTGAAATCCGGATGAACCGGAAGCCATGACACCAAATGAGCCGATACCCCGTCGGGCGCCACTGCGACAGTTCAAGGAATTACCGTATAAATCGGGCAGGCCCAGCAAATGCCCGATTTCATGGACATGGACGCCGATATCACTAAACTCACTCGGATTCCAGTAATTTTTTTCCTCCATGATATAACAATCCCAATCAGCATGGGGACGTAATCCAAGGAAATTGTCATTATCATCATTACGATCGCCGGCGAATATGATAATATATTTCTGAAAATCCGCCTGATCGGTCAGCCAATTGTTGTCGATTGCAGTGGGCATTGCGTAATTCAGCAAAGCGGGGATCGCCGACAGCGTATTATCGTACCAGTCCTTCGGGTAGGGGGCCGTCAGCCAGGTCATCAGGGTGTCTTCACCGAAGATCGTGCAAGGATTTATCAACCTGATCGCCAATTTAAATTTGCCGTATGACACCTCGTTGAAATAATCGATGACACTGCCATAAACGACACCACCACTTGGCGACCGGGGTTTACTGTCGGGATTTTCAGCATCGGGTGTGCTGTAATAATTTTCGGAGGCCAACAGATTATAATAATCGCGATAACGATAATAGATCGTATCGCCGGTTACCTGATCGATCCGGTTGATGCCGCCACAGGCATTGGGATTGGTGCGCCAATCGAAAAACTGGATAAAGAATACACCCAGTTGCAACGAATCGGGCGCCGGCTGCGGATAATATCGGACGGATTCACTTTCCCGGGACGAGCCGCAGAGTGCGGATAACACTGCTAAGAATAGAATCACTGTTTCTTTGCCAATACTCATGATTTAATCTCCCGGTTAATCAGGCATCTGCCAGCGACCCAACTCGCCGTCGGCACCTACTGACTGGATTTTAATCCGCCAACTCAAGTCGGATGTATCCTGTTCTTCCCAGACGATGATGACACCGCCGGCGCCATCAGCCACCAGGCGATAACTCCAGCCGCCCGTCAAATACTCCTGTCGGGCCCGGAAACAGACACCGTCCGGGCCCCAGACCGGATTGCCCTGCTGATCAATGCGCTGCACGTGCCAGGAGAATGGCGGTATTCCACGGTTATCGGAATATTGGTATATCATTCCGCCGGTCCCGTCGCTGATCAGCGGTGATCCGCCATAGGGAATTCCACCAGCGGACCATTGGATTTCGCCGCTATAATTCATTTTCTGAGTGAATAAACGGGATTTGCCCTCGCAACTATCCCACCATGAATAATAAGCATTGCCCTGCTGATCCGCAGCACTGTTCCAGAAACCGGATTCGACCGCCCCACTTTTTGGTGTAGGTATAGTAAATATTTCCCTTTTAGCATCGTTCTCGGTGAACCGCCAAACCATTCTTGGCGCGACTACCAGCGCACCGCCATTCGAATCACTGAATAATAGTCCCAGGACCTGATTAAATCCGTTGCTTCCCCAGACAAATTCACCACTTTGATTGATTTTCAACAGGTGTCCTAAAACATTACAAATCAAACCTGCTTCCCGGTCGGCAACGGCTGTTACTTTTAAAATACAGGTTGACCGGTCCCCAGGTATTCAGTTTGACTCCATTTTTCTGCCAGATTGAAACACCATCACAATCGACATGCTGGGCCAAAATGTCCCATTCCCTGGTACGTGAGTCGGCCCAGATGATGAAACAACCGCCGCGCTGATCGGGGATCAATTGTTCAGCTTGGGTAAATGACCATTTACCCAGTGTGTCTCTCACGACAATGCCCTGATCAGTCCAAAGTCTCCTGCCGGAATTATCGATTCGCTGCAAATAAAGAAAATTCTGGGTCGGATCGCCGGAATTCCCGGGGCGTGAAATATTGCGCAGATCACGCCAGAGAATAATCGCTCCGCCCTGATGATCCCCGATGACCGCCCGAATATCCCAAAGATCGGTTTCACTGGCAATCGCGACCCCACCATCACCCCATAATCTATTCCCCCGGCAATCGATTCGCTGGGTGCGGATTTCATTATATTCATGTGTCCAGACTATAATAGCACCACCGTCCCCGTCGGATACTGCGAAAGGGAAACGTGCCGCGCCGTGGCCATCCGTCACCTGCGTATTGCAGGAAATATCCCGCGACCAGCGGGCCCAGCCGCAGGTCCACAGAATGAACAGAACAACAACAAGTGATTTAGACAGATTCATAAATCAGAGTTTATTGACAATTACACCGGATGCCAGCCTCCCTTGTGATTTTAACTAAAAACTGATGCTATTTCGAACAGAATTCAGTCAACACCAACCCAAATTACATCATAACGGCACACCGTATGCCGCCATGACTTCCGTAAGGAATCAGAAAATCAGATTCTACCGGGAATATACCTCAGAACAAGTTTATCAATAAAGAAAATACTTCTAACAAACAAGAGAACCTGGAACCTGCCGGAAAACGATTATGATTGAGGTTATTGGCGTCAGCTGAAACGATTATCGGCCAATGCTTCAGCGGGTGGTGGTTTTTCCAGACAGAACAAAATTCAAATTATCGATAAAATCACCCTCGGCCAGGGCCTTGACTTCAAAAAACTGTTTTTCCGGATTGGATCTCACGCCCAGAAAATCCAGTTGGGTTATGTCGACCGATATTTCATACTGGCCCGGTGGGATTTCCATAGAATAAAATGAACCGTCAGAAAACGTGTTCAATGTTTTATCCAGATCGTTATCAATTCCTATCAGGTGTAGCCGTAAACCGCCAACCGGTTCGGGTCCGGTGGTCCCTCGGCGCACAACCTGACCGCCGATGACACCGGTGATGTAAAATGGGACATCGATATGTTTGTAACGATTGGGGTCGGTGAGTGCGGAGAAACCCTTATATTCCGGGACCAGCAATGGATCGCGGATTAATGCTTCATTAACTATAAAATCGTATTTTCTGTAAGCCATCAACTGGGTCAGGCGGGAAACATCCGACCTGGTAACCTGTCGGCTGGAAGCATTCAACAGACGGACGGCATTACCAGGGATAACCCGCTCGCCGGTGTCGTAGGCTCCCGAATTATTTTCATCCACGAACATCCGTACCGAAATACCGGAACGCCCCACCTGCTGGCGGTTATCCGGCACGAATTCATGATAATAGGAATCCCAGGCCAGCGACCCGCGCACTGTCTGAGTAAACGATGGTATTTTATCGACGGAACGGAATTTGGAGGAGGCGCGATTTGTTTCAAAATCAAAATTGATACCAATTTCGAACGAATCATAGCGGTGTTCAAAATCCCGTGAATAAGTAAATTGAAACCGTCCACTGCGGCGAATCTGTTTTAGAATCTGCAGCTCATATCGATCGATCTTTGACCGATCGAAGCCGTAGCGCGCCTCTGAACGAAAATACATGCCGCGCAGGTATTTGTTAACGTAGGGTGATTGTGGAATCGTATACATCGCAGACAGGGACAATTCGGCATTTTGACCAACATCTTCCGGATAATCAGTTCTGAAGTTGTCACGATAGCGGGTGCGCAAACGCAGGCGCCGAACAAAACTGCTGAAATCGAAGCCATAACCAATCCGGCTGAAATCGTCATAAGTCTGATTATCAAAATTCAATCTGACAGTAGAGGGAATGTTCAAAACCGTGACCGGCAGATACAGATTAACGGTAGCACTGTTATCTATGTTCGACAGATTTAGCAGGCCCTGACCGGAGAATTTAGTAAAATCCAAATTCCAGCTGCCCGAGTTGGGGTATAAAACTCTGGTCGATAATTTTGTATAGGCATCCGGAACCAGATCCAGATTGAACAGATACTGGGTGGCAATTCTGGCGGACAGTGAATTATAGAATACCGGTCGATCATTGTTTTCGGATCTCAAATAATCCGCCCCGATTTTATTGGTCATCCAGTTTGTCACACCGAATGTCAGGTTGGACTGCGCCACGATTTCCCGCTGCTCCCAAATCAAATCCTGACTCTGGCTCCTGCCAGCGGCAATATTGTAGTTAATTTCGCCCGGTGGTAAAAATGTGAATGGTACCTGCACGCGCCGGTCAGTTTCGATAATCCCGCCAGTGGGACCGTAGATTCGCAATTTGATATCCGAGGTACCGTAATTCAGCGGAATAACGAATCGATAATAGCCTTGTTCGTCAGCTTTTCCATAATCGACCAGGCGGTTATTCTGGTACAATTCCACATCGGATTCCGGGATTGTCGTTCCGTCTATTACGTAATCATCGAATGAGAACTTCGGTTCGACCGGTTCATTGGTAATATTCATACCGGTGAATGAACGATGTAGCAGTCCCGTCGAATTTACCTGTCCCAGCGAAGTTGACGTAACCAGGGGATTTTTATTAAAAACATAGCGCCAGCGAACATCGGATGTATTCAGCAGTGAATAATGCTTGGATTGGACGGCCGACACGGTTCCCTGCAAATCGCCAAACATGATTTCCCCGCCACCGCTTAAATTGGCGCTTGTGATATACCCCTGACCGGAGAAAAAACCATAAAATGTATAATCCAGGAATCCGCCATTGATCCAATCACGGTCACGATTACCAATCATCGGATAATTCTTCATCTGATCGGCACTAACCAGCGCGCCCTGGCTGTATTTCTCCTGTCGTCGGGATTTCTCGACCACCGGCAAAATATCTCTGGTCTTAATTGTCAGTACCAGTCGATTCAGATCGACATCAACTTCCCAGCCGAAAAGTACTCTGAAAACATTCGGTCGCAGGTAAAAATCCACGTTCTGGACCAGGTAATCGGATGCCGTAATGACGATTTTGTTATTCTCGAACTGCGCCAGATATTCATTGAAAGCGATACGATAAATGCGTTGGGGATTAATATAAAAACCGGAAATTGTCATTTTCTGCGGATTCAGAGAATAGTCAATCGATAATAATTCGAATAATTCCATTACCGGCAGAAAGAACTGGTCACCTTTCATATAAGCAATTACCACCGTATTGACACCGCCGGGATAGCGGAAAGAGAGATAAATCTCCTCTTCCTCACTGTAACTCCCTGCACCGGTGGCGGCCACCAAACCAGGTACGGCCGGACTAAATAGAAAAATAATTAGGAAATATTTAAGTAAACGAAATTGCAGCAGGTTATTTGGTGAATTTGAAACTTTGCGAAGTCGGATTAGCCTGTACCAGGTTTTCATCAGGTATATCGTCTCTCTTCGTGGTAAATGATACGATGGCATTATAGGCACCGCTCACCAGGTTGCTGATTTCGGTTTCAACTCGCCGAGTGCCGTCAAAATATACGGAAATGAAGACACGGCTATCTTTAATTGGCGCGCCGGTCAACTCGGTGATATTCATGATCATACTACCCAGATATGGTGAATTCCCCATATGCTTCAGGTCGGCGTAAACGATGAGCTTATGATCAGTAACATCATATCTGATGTTTTCGATTTCCAGTCCGGTCGATAAAGTTCCACTTTTGTAGAATACGGATGTCACCTGCTCAAATTGAAAATTAATCTGGGCGGTAATATTATCAGCGGCTGGTTCGCCTACCGGAGGCGTCACGTTGGCGGAAGTCGTCTTGAGTCGCGACCAATACATTCCGTCAGGTAAATTATTCGGTGGTTTGACAGTCAAACGAACCACCTGCCGCTGGCCGGCCGGCAGAATAAAACTCTTGGGAAATCCTTTGATCCAATTGGCAATCGAGTATTGAGCTTCTTTGTCAGGGTCATTGTACTCAACGGAAAGATTTCCATAGGAATCGGAAATCGGGTAGCCGAATTCATAATTGATCGTCACTTCCTGTGGATCCGCCGTACTGTTCAAAATAAGTATGGTTTCGAAACGACGCTTGTTATCAATAAAAACTGATGTCGGCGATATTGAAACCTGGGCATTGCTCATAGCGACTATGATTGTCAGAAATATAGCCGCTAAAAAATTCGTTTTTCCCAATTTCAACATATGCTATCCCTCATTGTATCCAAGTTTCCAATTTTGTTAGCTAAATTACTGAATATTTTGCTTATCCCATACAATTTATTCGTCAGAATTATTACCAATAGTCAATTAATAAAAAAGGGACTCCGTTATTGAGTAGCGGAGTCCCTTCGATTAAGAATTCAGTATCGGGATTAATAATACTCGATTGTCAGCGTAAAATCGCCACTGCCGTTGGAGGCGCTGGAGGAATAGGTTCCGGTGGCCTGGCCGGTGAGGGTACCCAGCGTACCACCCAGCCAGAAGGTGTAGCCGGTGGCCCCGATAACGGTTGTATTGCTGGCATTGGCAATAGTCGTCGCCGAACTCTGGGTATCTTCATGTCCCACCAGATTCGGCGTGAAGGTCATGGTCTGGTCGACGCCATCACCCAGCGTCACCGTTGCATCGTAGGCGATGGAAAGGGCGGCGCCGTCACTACCTGTCAGCGTGAAATAGGCGATCGAGTGGACGGTACCAACATCGGTACCATTGCCGGTCACAGGATCGAGCACCGGGGTGCTGCCGGTCTGAACATTACCGAAATCAACAGCATCAAATACACTCAGAACCAGCGGTTCGCGAACCACGGCGGCAACATTAGCGTCCTGAGTGACCGCTTGTGCAAAAATTGCAGTCTGCAGCATCAGCAGGGCAAAAACCGCGATTATCATGATATTGCGTTTATTCTTCATTGTTCTATTCCTTAAACTAATCTTTTGTTGGTTAATAATATTCAATCGTCAGCGTGAAATCACCACTGCCATTGGAGGCGCTGGACGAATAGGTTCCGGTAGCCTGACCGGTCAATGTCCCCAGAGTTCCCCCCAGCCAGAAGGTGAAACCGGATGCACCCAGCGTGGTGGTATTACTGCCATTGGCAATGGCGGTGGCCGAGCTTTGAGTGGTGGCATGACCAACCAGATTCGGTGTGAACGTCATCGTATTGGAGCCACCGTCACCCAGCGTCACCGTGGCATCATAGGAAACTGATACTGCCGCTCCGTTACTGCCGGTCAGGGTGAAATAGGCAATCGAATTGACTGTACCGACATCGGTACCGGCCCCGGTCACGGGATTCAGTACCGGGGTGCTGCCGACCTGGATATTGCCAAAATCGACAGCATCAAATACACTCAGGGCCAAGGGCTCCAACACGACCGCCGATACGTTGGCGGTTTGATTGACCGCTTGTGCAAAAACCAGCGTGTTGATGCTCAACAGCGCCACTATCAGCGCTATTTTATTGTTTTTTATGTGACTATTCATTGTCTGTCTTCTCTGTTTGGATGAAAAATTCTTGGTGAAGTTACTCATAATATGCTTGCCTTTACGACGCCTCTTCGGGGCGGGTGACGGATGTCACGGGCCCATGATAATTCCTGATATCTCTGGTGGAACCAAACTGATATTTCGGGTAGCGTTGCATGGGGTGATTGTAAAGATATAAAGGTGTACCGAGCAGTGACAGGCTAAAATATGCCGCTATCTTTACTATTAACGTCGCGTTTTTTATATATAACCAGCATCAGCAGCGGTCGTGTTGATGCTCGGCCGCGCTGCGAGCAGTGCAGTACTAAGAAAAAGTCACATTAACCCATGGCTGGAAACAAGCGACGTAATATTTCAGCTTTTTCCGTCGGAGTGAGAAAACCGACTCGGTGGGTCGCTACAAAGGTTTTATCAAATAACCATGGTTTCCATTCATGGATTCTCTGCTTGAAACGAACCAGTTTTGAGCACTCATTCTCCGGGCGCACGATCGGCACCCGGATTTCGTTGATCCATTTGATGAAGATACTGCGCACCTCTCCCCGATCCACCACGTACAAATATTCCGGGCTGACATCGTAGATAGTGATCCCTGATATCCGGATACCGGTACCACAGGTGATTTCGATGGTACTGGCCGGTATTGTCGGCCACGTTTGTCCCGCTACCTGCGGGGCACCGGCGAATATCAGATTCCCGGCCAGCATGAAAAGCATCGGCGCATATTTCCGGACCATACCAGACTCCTGCAATAATCATGGACTTCAACTATCATGATTATCGGCTGTCGCCGGGTG
>JBDRBK010000077.1:0-9775 GCA_043822705.1 Fidelibacterota bacterium | reverse complement strand
CCTGGTCGTATCGCTGGGGATCAGGGAAATTGAAGCCGAACTGGGATTGAATCCCGACGACGATGCGTTGTCGCTGATGTTCGATGCGTTGACCAGCCTGTTTTATATCGACACCTTCGACCGCCCCGATATGCGTTCGGTGCTGGAGGAAGCCCAGCGGGCGGTGGCGGCCATGGGCCCCCGGGCGATTCCGCTGATCGTCGACCGGATTGATGATGCCGACCTGAAGGCCGAGCTGGCCTACGCCCAGACCTGCGGCCTGATGGGCGAGATGGCGATCACCTCTCTACTGGATTATTACGAGCGCCAGACCGAGCCGGCCCTACGGGCTTTCATCCTCTACGCTTTCGGTAAAATCAAGTCGGAAAAAATCGTGGCCGCCCTGCCGGCGATACTGGAAGCGGTGCAGAGCCCGACCCGCGAAATCGAGGACACGGCCGTCCGCGCCCTGGGAAAAATCTTCGAGAGTATCCGGCCCACCACCGTCGACACCGCCACCCGGGAAACCATTTTCACAGCCCTGATCGGCAAGCTGGACCATCCCAACGATGTGATCCGTTCCAAGGCTGTCCGCAGCCTGGGCAAGCTGGCCCGCCATGGATTTCTGAACGATACCCAACGGGAATTTGTGCGGGCGCGAATGCGCGTTATCCTGGGAATGGAAGAGGATGAACCCTGGGATTATGCCTACCTGGTCCGGCGTGAGGCCCGGGAACTGTTGGATAATTTGGACTGATCGACCACCGGTGGCGTTCCGCAACGAATCGACAGGATTAGTTGGTCCGTTCTACTTTAACTGTAATACTGAGCCTGTCGAAGTACGACAGGCAGCGAAAAATTGGTTTTTGAATAATATCCGGTAATAGAAATTATTTCTTCCGGGCCAGCCGCAGCGTCCGCCGCGACCAGTTGCGCAGGTCGTCCAGGGTAATATATATCGTCGGCAGGATGATCAGGGTCACCATCGTCGAAAACGCCAGCCCTCCTACGATCGCCCGCGCCATCGGAAAATAGGGCGGTCCGTCGCCCCCGATCAGGGTCCGGCCGAAGCACAGGGGAATCAAGCCCAGGATCGTAGTACCGGCGGTCATCAGGATCGGCCGCAGGCGGTACTGACCGGCCTGCAGGATTGCCGCTTTGCGTTCCATCCCGCGCTCCCGCAACTGGTTGACATAGTCGATCAGAACGATGCCGTTGTTGACCACCACCCCGATCAGGATCAACACACCGGTCCAGGCCATCATGTCGAAATTGGTGCCGGTGATCAGGAAAAACCAGAATACACCGACGATAGCG
Organism: Fidelibacterota bacterium; assembly: GCA_043822705.1. Classification (GTDB taxonomy): domain Bacteria; phylum Fidelibacterota; class Marinisomatia; order Marinisomatales; family TCS56; genus JBDRBK01. Next base: position 8,479 of record JBDRBK010000077.1, on the reverse strand, counting down.
AACACGATCGATGACCAGATCGCCGCCGGGAACACCAGCGATTCGAACAGGGCCGCCATCACGAAATAGATCAGCGCCAGCGCCATTAGCGTGTTGGTCATCATCATCCGGCCGGTCTCATCTTCATAATTGAAGGTCCGACCGAAATTATAGGAATAGCCGGCAGGGAACTGGTAGCGATCCAGCACGGCGCTGATTTTTTCCCGGGCCTGATCCACCGTCAGGTCGTCCAGTTCCATGGAAATGCCCATGATCGTGGTGCGGTTCTCGCGGTTGATATTGCGCGGGCCGCGCCGGACGCGGAAATCAGCCAGGGTGGCCAGCTTGACGGTCTGCCCGTCCGGACCGAACAGGGGCAGGTCCTTCAGATTGTCCAGCGTGCGCTGGTCTTCCTTCTGCAGCATGACCCGCACGTCGATTTCGCCTTCGGAATCATGCAACCGCCGCAGATTCTGACCGCGCATGGAAATCGAAATCGTCCGCGCCACCTCCTGGGCCGAGAAGCCATACTGGCGGGCGCGGTCGCGGTCGATCACCACCTGAACTTCCTCATCACCGACCTCGGCTTCGGACCGGACATCGGTCAAACCCGGAATTTGACTCAGGACCCAGGCTACGTCATGGCTCAGTTCAACCAGCCGTTCACTAGACTTTCCCACCAGTTGCACGCGCACGCCCTCACCACTGCCATGGCCGTGGCGATGTTCGAAACTGGGCCGGGCAATCGCCAGTTTGGGCAGGTTGGCAACAATCTCCTTCTTGATCTGGTCGATCGACTTGCGGGAATCTTCCTTATCTTTGAGAATGATGGTGGACATGGCGTAATTGGTATTGTAAAAAGTATAGATCGAACTGATCTCGAATTCTTCCTGGCTGGCGAACAGGTATTCCTCCACCACATCCACCGTCTGCTCGACTTTCTCCAGCGTGTAACTGCCATTGATCTGGAAATGCAGGCGAATCTGGCGATCTTCCTGGGGCGGGAACATATCCTTGGTCACGAATTTGGCCGGGATTGCCACCGATAGCAGCACCAGCAGCACGATCAGCAGGCTGGTCTTATGGTGGGCCAGCAACCAGTCCAGCAGCCTGCGGTAACCGACGATCAGCCGGTCGACGGCGGTGGTCTTGGGATTCGCCAGCCGCAGTTGCACGCGGGTGGCGATCAGGGGCACGACGGTCTGGGCGATCAGCAGCGACGCTATCAGGGCGAACACGATCGTCAGGCCGACATGCTTCAGATACATCGAGACCTCGTCCTGGTCGTTGATGATATTGGGCAGAAAGACGATCGCGGTCGTGAACGTGCCGGCGGTGATCGCCAGCGCCACTTCTTTGACCCCGTCCTTGACTGCCGTCAGCTTGGCGGTGTTGTCATTCTGGCGGTGCCGGTAAATACTTTCGGTCACCACCACCCCGTTGTCGACCAGCATTCCCACCGACAGCATCAGCCCCATCATCGATAAAATGTTCAACGACAGACCACAGAAATACAGCAGTGCCACCGTCACCAGCAGCGAGAACGGTACCGCCAGGATGACCATCATCGTGGTCTGAATCTTGCGCAGGAAATAGAACAGCAGCGCCACCGCCAGGAAGGCGCCCAACAAGCCGGATTTCAACAGTTCGCTCAACGATGACAGGATACCTTCGGCCTGGTTGCCCATGTAGTAGATCGAAATTCCGGCCATTTCCGGTAACTGACCGATCTGGTCGATCTCAGCGATTACGCGCTCAGTGACGGCAATCGTGTTGGCGCCGGATTCCTTGTACACATCCAGTCCAATGGCATAGCGCTGGTCCAGGTGGCGGCCGTAATCCAGCACCGGATGCTCGTAGGCCACGCGGGCCACGTCTTTCAGGCGCAGATTGTTGGCGCCGATTATCAGGTTTTCAATTTCTTCGACTCCCTGGAATTCCCCCATGGGCCGCACCACGTAACGGCGATTGCCGTCGGTGATCCGGCCGGCGGTAAGCGAAAAATTGGATCGGGCCAGTGTTTCCGATAACTGGTTCAGGCTGATATTGTGGGCCTTGATCCGGTCCGCCAGCAGTTCGATCCGCACCTGTTTCTTTTCGATACCGTACAGCTCCACCCGCGATACGCCGTCGATGCGCTCGACGCGGCGCTGGATGTTGCGGTTAAGCATGTCGTAAGCGTTGGACAGGTCCCGGTCGCTGGAGATACGCAGGTTCAGGATCGACCAGTCACCGGACGACCATTTATGGACAAAAAAACGTTCCAGATCGTCGGGCCAGAGATGGCGGATGCTATTGAGTTTTTCCTGTGCTTCCAGGGCCTTGATGGCGGTGTTGTTGCCCCATTTGAATTCCATCGATACCGAGGCGCCCCCTTCCCAGGAATTGGAACGCATCCGTTTTATCCCGGAAATCGTGCCCAGCACCTCTTCCGCCGGCCGGGTGATCTGCCGTTCGACCTCTTCCGGGGTCGAGCCCGGATAGGGAATATCGACCCAGACCTGAGGTCCCTGTATCTCAGGAAAATATTCAATCGGGATCAACCGGGTGGCGATCGATCCGATCACCACCATGCAGGTGAAGATCATCAGGATCGTGATCGGCCGGCGCAGGGAAATATCGGTCAGGTTCATGGTCTATTTCGCCGTGGTTTCCACTACCATTTTTTTGCGGTCCAGCAGGGTGTACATGACCGGGATGAAAATAAGGGTCAGCAGGGTCGAAACCAGCAGGCCGCCGATCACGGTTATCGCCATCGGTGCCCGCACCTCGGCCCCTTCGCCGAAACCAAGCGCCAACGGCAGTAATCCCAGGGCGGTGGTCAGGGTGGTCATGACGATCGGCCGCAGCCGCGAGCGGCCGCCTTCGATGATTGCTTCGGTCTTGGCCATACCGCGACGCCGCAACTGGTTGATCAGATCGATCAGCACGATGGCGTTGTTGACCACGATCCCCGCCAGCAGGATCAGCCCGATAAAGACCACCACGCTGATCGATGATCCGGTCAGAAACAGGGCCCAGATCGCCCCGATCAGGGCCAGCGGAATCGTGAACAGGATCACGAAGGGATGCACCAGCGATTCGAACTGCGATGCCATTACCAGATAGACCAGAAAGATCGCCAGCGCCAAGGCGAACCGCAGCGATTTGAACGCCACCGACATCTCTTCGTTCTGGCCCGCCAGCCGCACCGACAGGCCGGGCGGCACCGCCACCTGCTGCAGGATGACGGCGATCTCTTCCGCCGCCGCTCCCAGGTCGCCGTATTTCAGATTGGCGGTGACTAGGGCTACCCGCTCCTGTCCGGTACGGCGGATTTCACCGGGGCCGGTTTCCACCACGACGTCGGCCACGGCCGTCAGTGGTACCGGTCTATCACTGCCGGGATTGATGATCAGATTTTTGATCAGTTCCACCGAATTGCGGTCCTCATCGCGGGCCCGGACCAGCACGTCGATCTTGCGATCGCGCCAGGAATATTTGGTGGCGATCTCGCCACGGACCTTGCTCACCACGCGGTTGGCGATTTCGTACACCGGCAGGTTCAGTGCCGCCGCCCGTTCGCGGTCGAAATAAATCTGAATTTCCGGGTGGCCGCTTTCCATGGTGGATTTGACGTCGGCAAAACGGCTCGATGACTCCAGCCGGGCGGCAATATCGTTGCTGATCCGCTGCAGTTTTTTCAGGTCGTACCCAGCCACTTCCACCTCCACCGGCGTCCGGAAGGAAAACAGGGTCGGCCGAGCGAATTTATATTGCAGGTCCGGCACCCGGGCCAGATCCTCGCGCAACCGGCGGATCGCCAGCGTTTCGCCAGCGCGGGCGGCGGTCGGTTTCAGATTGACGATCATTTCACCCCAGTTTTCGCCCCCTTCCTCGGGGTTTGCATCCATCCGGTTGCCGGTCCCGGTCACGGAAAACGTCGTGTTGATCTGGTCGATACCGGCGGCCACGGACTGCATCCGGGAAATCACCTGGTCGGTCTGTTCCAGTGGCGTCCCCGGCGGCATCCGGAATTCGACCGTGAATTCACCCTGAGACAGTTGGGGAATCAGTTCCAGACCGATCAACGGGACCAGCAGCAGCGAACCGGCAAACAGCGCCAGGGCCACGAAAAACACCAATGCTTTATGCCCCAAGGCCCAGCGCAGCAGTGCCGGATAGCGGTTGGACAGAGCATCATAACCAAGATTGAAATATTTTAATAACGGCCGCACCAGGAAACCGGCCAGCCGGGCCAGCAGCCCCAGACCGCGCCCCAGCCAGCGCAGGCAGAATACCGGTGCGGTGTTGAACAGGAACAACCGCAGCCGGCGCAGTCCCAGACCGAACCGGGTGCGCGGGGTTGCCAGGGTAATTTCTTCGCGCTCCACCGATCCGGTCTTGCCGATCGAGGCCAGCATCGGGATCAGGGTCACCGCCACCACCAGTGAAATCAACAAGGCGAAGGTCACGGTCAGGGCCTGGTCGCGGAATAACTGACCGGCGATTCCTTTCACGAACACCAGCGGAAAAAACACCGCCACGGTTGTGAGCGTCGAAGCGATTACGGCCATGCTGACTTCGCTGGCGCCGTCGTTGGCGGCGGTCAGGATATCCTTGCCGAGCGAGCGGTGACGGCTGATATTCTCCAGCACCACGATCGAATTATCCAGCAGCATGCCGATGCCGAGGGCGATACCGCCCAGAGACATGATGTTGAGGGTCAGGTCGGCCCCGTACATCAGGTTGAAGGTGGCGATCACCGAGACCGGAATCGACAGGGAAATGATCAGGGTCGCCCAGATATTGCGCAGGAACAGGTACAGGATGATGATCGCCAGGATGCCACCGATCGCGCCGGCGCTGATGACCTCGTTCACCGCCTGGGAAATAAATGTGGACTGATCGTAAATCTGCACCAGTTCCAGGTCCGCCGACAACATCTTGCGGATACGCTCGAGGCGCCGCTCGATCTCGCGCGCCACCGCCACTGTATTGGCGTCACCTTCCTTGTAAATGGCGATTTCCACCGCCTCGCGGCCGCCGACGCGGGTGATCGCCTCGCGCTCCTTATAACCGTGGCGCACTTCGGCCACATCGCGCAGGTAGACCGGCTGATTGTTTTCACTGGAAATGATCACGTCGCCGATGGCGGCCACGGACTGGAACTGGTTGAGGGTCCGCACCAGGTAGCGCTGGGTCCCTTCCTCCAGCCGGCCTCCGGACATGTTCACATTCTCGGCGCCCAACAGATCGGCGATGCGCTCGATCGGATAATTCAACTGGGCCAGGCGAGCCTGATCCACCAAAATCTGGATTTCATCCTCGAGGCCGCCGCTGACCTTGACCGCCGCCACCCCCAGAGCCGATTCCAGTTCTTCCTTGATATCCTCATCGGCGAAGCGCCGCAGGTATTTCAGTTTTTCTTCGTCGAAACCGGTCCCGGGATCGACCGCCGTCCGCAGCGTATCGGTTTTCGTGACCAGCCCGAAACGCATGATCGGATCCAGGGATGGATCGAAGCGCAGCACCACCGGCCGGGTTACGTCCAGCGGCAGCATCAGGGCGTCCAGTTTTTCGCGCACATCCATGCTGGCGAAATCCATGTTGGTGCCCCAGGCAAATTCCAGCGATACATCAGACTGACCCGAGCGCGAAATCGAACGGACCTGCTGGACATTTTTAACCACCCCCAGGGCCTCTTCCACCGGCTTGGTGATCAGATTTTCGACCTCGGCCGGCGCCGCGCCGGTATAGGTGGTACGGATCGTCAGGGTCGGGTAGGTCAGGTCCGGCAGCAGATTGACTTTCAGCCGGCTGAAGGAAACCATGCCGAACAGCAGCACCGCCACGGTGAACATGGCGATCGTCACCCGGCGGCGGATTGATATTTCAATTAATCGCATCGCTGGCGGACCTCCCGGTTAATTGGCGATAATTTCCACGCGCGCGCTGTCGGAGAGGCTGCCCTGGCCGGTCACAACCACCGTATCGCCGGGATTCAGGCCAGCGGTAATTTCTATGTGCGTGGTATTGACATAACCACTCGTCACCACCTGGCGGAAGGCCAGCGTATCGCGGATCACGTACACCGCCGCCTCGGCGTCTTCGGCGATGATCGCATCGCGGGGAATCAACAGCGAATTTTGATGCTGATCGTAGACAATGCTGACCCGGGCGAACATTCCGGCCTTCAACTGGCTGGTGGTATCGCTGACTTCCAGCGTCACTTTGACCGTGCCGGTGCGGGGATCGACCACGGGACTGATCCGGTCGATCGCGCCGGGGAATTCCCGACCCGGCAACGCGTCCACCATCACCGCCGCCCGTTGTCCCACGGCCAGTTTGCCGATTTCCCTTTCGGGGACATACAGCACCGCTAACAGGGGATCGAAATCGGTGATCCGGAAGGCCGTGGCATTGGTCAGAACCATATTGCCGACCTTGATCTGGCGCCCGGTGACGATGCCGTCAATCGGCGCCTTGATGGCTGTGTAATCCAGGCTCAGTTGCACCAGACCGCGGGCAGCCTTTTGCGATTCATATTCGTACTTGGCCTGCTGGAAAATATCGATGCTGATGGCATCTTTCCGGTACAGTGTCGATTTGCGGTTGAAATCTTCTTCCAGCCGCCGCAGGTTCGCCTCGGCCTGGGCCAACTGGACCTGCAGCACTTCGCCGTCCAGCCGTGCCAGCACGGCGCCGGCCGCAACGCGATCCCCTTCTTCCACCAGAATTTCCTCTACCACACCCCCGACCTTGGCCACTACCTGGGCATCGTCTTCGGCCTCCAACGTGGCGGTACCATTAAAGAAAGCGGCGATATCGCCGTTCCCGGCAACGGCCACCTCCACCGGAATCAGAGTTTTTTCTTTCTTGCCGTTCTCGTCGGGATTATTCTTTTTCCCGCAACCGGCTACCGCCAACAGACTGGCGATTAAAATAAAACGAACCATGACCGAATTATTTTCCATGTTCAATCCTCTGATACTCCCTGGCGCTTTTATTAACACACTAAATTACCTTAATAAAGTACGACCGTAAAACCGCTAAAAAGTTGTCAGGGATTTTGACAGTGGCGCAGGATCCGCGGTAACGCCGGCCGGTCATCCAACTATGATCGTATCAGTAGGCAGCGTCGTGGACGCCCGGCACGGCCCGGCCGGAAGGGTCGGTGCGACCGGCCCAGTCCGCTTCCCAGCGCAACGCCTCGGGCGTGCTGCAGGCCACCGAATCACCGCCCGGCACACAGGCGGCTGCCGACGGTAGCGGGAAATGCTCTTCGAACAGCGCCCGGTACAGGTAGGCTTCCTTGGTCCGGGGCGTATTGTGGGGAAAGCGGAAACCGGCGTGAGCCAGTTTCTTATCGGAGATGACCTTTTCGGCATGGGCCTTCAGCGAATCGATCCAGGAATAACCGACGCCGTCGGAAAACTGTTCTTTCTGCCGCCACAGCACCGAATCGGGAATATAGCCCTTGAATGCTTCCCGCAAAAGTTGCTTTTCGATCCGGCCGGCCCGGATCAGTTTTTCGGCAGGGTCCAGACCCATGGCCGTATCGATGAATTCCTGGTCCAGGAACGGCACCCGTACCTCGACCCCCCAGGCCGCCATGGCCTTGTTGGCCCGCAGACAGTCGAACAGATGCAGCCGGTCCAGTTTGCGAACCGTCTCCTCGTGCAATTCCCGGGCACCCGGCGCTTTGTGAAAATACAGGTAACCGCCGAAGATTTCATCGGCGCCTTCGCCGGACAGCACCATCTTGATGCCCATGGCCTTGATTTTCCGGGCCATCAGATACATCGGCGTGCCGGCCCGCACTGTGGTTACGTCGTAGCTCTCCAGATGATGAATCACATCCGGCAAAGCATCCAGGCCTTCCTGAACAGTAAAGTTAAACTCATGATGGACCGTGCCGATATAGGCAGCCACTTCCCGGGCCGCCAGCAGGTCGGGGGCGCCCTCAAGTCCGATGCAGAAGGAATGCAGTTGCGGCCACCAGGCATCGCTACGGTCACCGTTCTCGATGCGCTTGGCGGCGAATTTGCGTGCGATGGCCGAGATCAGCGATGAATCGAGTCCGCCCGAAAGCAGTACGCCGTAGGGTACGTCGGACATCAACTGGCACTTGACCGCCCTTTCCAGGGCCGGCCGGATCGAATCCGGTGTCACGGCGTCCGGGCCGGTCGCGGCCTGTTCCTGCCACGACCGCAGATAATACTTGAACGGTTTCCCGACCGCACTGTCCAGGAAATGTCCGGGCGGAAATTCTTCTACCGTCCGGCAGACCGGCATCAGCGCCTTCATTTCCGAGGCCACATAAAAATTGCCTTCTTCGTCGTGACCAGTATAAAGCGGTACAATACCCATATGGTCACGGCCGATCAGATAGCTGTCTTTTTCCGCATCATAGAGAATAAAGGCGAAAATACCATTCAGGTCGTTGAAAAATTCGCTGCCCCGTTCGGCATACAGGGCCAGGATGATTTCACAGTCGGAGGCGGTCTGAAACCGGTAG
>JBDRBK010000076.1:0-10342 GCA_043822705.1 Fidelibacterota bacterium | reverse complement strand
GGTGAAACAAACAGCCGCCAATAATCTGATCGATGCCATTCGGGCCGTCAGTAATGATCAGGTATATTTCAGTCCCGCCGTTTCGAAAGTGATGGTCGAGGCCTACCGGCAACAGACAGCCTCCTCCGGCAGCAGCGAAGCGCCCGACAAGTTGACGCGCCGGGAGCGCCAGATTCTGCATCTGGTCGCCGAGGGACATACTTCCCGGAAAATCGCCGAAAAACTGCATCTGGCACCGTCAACAGTCGAGACCCACCGCGCCAATATCATGGCCAAACTGAACATTCACGACGTGGCCAGTCTGGTCCGTTACGCACTCAAGAACAATATCTGATTTTTCTGCCGCTTGCCTAATTTACCGCCGTGCGAACACCTGTTTTTATTACTCGTTCCCGTTTTGCTATCCGGCCGTTATCGGTCGTAGCTCTGGCCCTGCTGATATTACTGGCCTGCTCGGCTCCCACCGGGCTGGAACCGGTAACCGGTGTGGAGGGACGGCTGGAAACAGTCGGAACCTGGCCGGACTCGATCCGAGGAATCGCCGTTGTGGTGCTGGATTCGGCTGATTTCCAGAATCCGCAGGATCATCTGGTTGCTTACAGCGAACTGTTGCTACCGGGAGCGTCCATCCTAGATTATTTCATTCAACTCAACCCCGGAGCTTACCTGCTGGTTCCGGTTGGCATTTTGCTGGATCCGGGATACTTCGTCGCCAATATTGATTCGATCCTGACCGGTGAAGACATTCCCCTGGTTGCCTTGATTGATCCCGATAATTTATTTGAATCGATCCGGAGCATCGGCCTCGGCCGGGCCGGCGTGGTAAAATATATCGATGCTCCAATAATCATCAGGTTCGATTGACGCCGTGAATCTATTCCGATACACACTTCTCCTGGTTCTGGTTTTCGCACTGCACTTGTCCGCCCAGCTCGGGGAAAACACCGGACAGATTTCCGGTACGGTCACCGACGCCGGCACCGGCCAGGCGCTGGTGGGAGCCAATGTTTTCCTGAAGAATTCATTTTTAGGCGCCGCCACCGATCTGGGCGGTGAATTCATCATCCCCAATCTGCCGGCCGGACGCTACACCCTGATCGTCAGTATGATCGGCTACCGGAAATTCACTCAAGAGGATATCTTGGTGGATGACGGTTCCCGGCTCAAACTGAAGATCGAACTGAAGCCAACCGCGGTCAAGGCGCCGCAGGTGACGGTCACCGCCAGCCGCAAAGTCCAGGAAATTCTCGATTCGCCGGTATCCGTATCCGTGATCGGTCTGCGACAAATCCAGGAGCGGGCGGCGATCAGCCTGGAAACCGTGTTGCCCTACGAACCGGGCGTCCAGATTGTCAAGGATCAACTAAATATCCGGGGCGCTTCCGGCTACACTCTGGGCGCGGGCAATCGGTCCCTGCTGTTGCTGGACGGCGTGCCCCTGACCGGCAGCGCCGCCGGCAATATTACCTGGGCGATAATTCCCACAACCGAGATCGACCGGATCGAGATCGTTAAAACCGGCGGTTCGGCCCTGTACGGTTCCAGCGCCATGGGCGGAGTGCTGAATATTATCACCCGTTCGGCGGCGGCTAGACCGGAAACCCGGGTGCGCCTGATATCCGGTGTCTACGACCAGCCCCGTTTCAATCAGTGGCGCTGGCGTGATACTCCCGGACTTTTTAATATACTGGAGATTTCCCACTCGCAGCCCTGGAATACCCACAGCTACTGGATTCGGGCCCAGGGTCGCGAAACCGACGGTTACACCGCGCTGGGGTGGGGGCGGGTGCTCAATCTGACCGGGAAAATAAAACTGAATTTCGGCGAGCGCTACAGCGCATCGATTTACGGCAATTTACTGGCCGATGAACGCGGGGTGGAATCCCAGTGGAAGAGCGCCGCGGACCCGTTCGAAGCGCCTGCCGGTTCGGCGAATGATCGTTCGAACGGTACTAAATTCAACCTGAATGGTTTTTTCAATTTTATCTATTCGCCGCGGACCGTCTGGAAATGGAAGGGCGCCCTCTATGATGTGCGCTGGCATAACCGGGGCTCCAACAACGACGATTCCGAAGAGCGAAAGCTGTACGGCGAATGGCAGGTGGAAAAAACCTGGTCGCCGGGTTTTAACACCGGTTTCGGGATCGCCCGCCAGCATGCCACCATCGATGCCAAAATATTTGGCCGGCACCGGGACGCCACCACCGCCATCTTCGGTCTGGCCGAAAAAAAATTCCCCTGGAATTTCTCCATGATGCTGGGCGGCCGGCTGGAAGATTACGCCGTCGATGGAAAATCCCGGGCGCGGCTGTTCGCACCACAACTGGCCGGTAACTTCAGCCTGAACGAGGGCCTGTCGTTACGGGCATCTATCGGACGTGGCTTCCGAATGCCGACGATCGCCGAACAATATTCCAGTTCCCAGTTGAATGTTTTTAAGGTCGAGCCGAATCCCGATCTGATTCCTGAAACCAGCCTGTCACAGGAGGTGGGCGGCAGTCTGCGCCTGCCGGGGTTCGGATTATTGTCATTCTTAACCCTGGATGCCGCCGTTTTTAAGAATGATTTCCGGAATCTGATCGAGCCGACGCCCGACATCATCGGTGTCATCCATTTCGAAAACGTGACCCGCGGCCGAATCCGCGGTGCCGAAATCGGCACAAGTCTGGGAATAGCCGGCGATCACCTGCTGATAACGCTGGCCTATACCTGGCTGGATCCGGTGGCGCTGGATGCCCGGGGCACGGTCATAGACACACTGTCCTACCGCTACCGCCATTCCTTTACGCCGCAGGTCGTCTGGAAATTGTATGATTTTTCCTTCCGGGTGGATTACCGTTACGGGTCGCGGATTGAAAGCGTGGAATTATTCCAGGAAGACAGTGTTACCGGACAGGACCGGCGGGTGCCGGTTCATGTCTGGAATGCGGGGGTTGGCTACGGCCGCGGTGGGTTGGATTTGCTGGTTCGGGTAGAGAACCTGTTCCAGTATTATTATGTCGACCTGGAAAGGAATATGGGACCGGAGCGGAATCTGGCTATAACCTTGAATTACTGTCTATAGCGTGGTCTGTAATTTTATTTTGCATTACTGCCCGAAACGGGTCTATTTTAGTTCAAAGGGATATCTGTAATTACAATAACATTTCTATCATTTGAGACTTAATTAGGAGGAATCATGAAGAGTACTATGAGAATCTTGGTCTTGCTGTTATTAGGGCTAAGCGTGACCTTTTTCATTGGCTGTGAAGAAGATGAGGATGAAGTTGGTCTGTTGGTTGGAACTTGGACCATGACCAATATGGCACAGAATTCAGTCTACACTGCTGCCACCGCCATTGCGGCCCTCGGTTTTGCCGAGGGTGACACAGTTGCCAGCGGCGGCATGGTCTGGGCGGAATTTAGCTACCTGGGTGTTGATGCCGAAGTGGTTGTCAAGGATGATGGCACTTTCACCTTGTCCGGTCATCTGCCTTCAGCTAATGATACGCTTGGCGTTGCCCCTACGATCATTCCTTTGACCGACAATGGTACCTGGACTCACAATGAAACCGCCGGCACTTTTATTCTGGACGGCGGCCTGTATGATCTTGGCGGTCTGTTGACTCTGGATGACCCGGATAACCCAACCACAATGACGTTAGTATACTCCGAGCTGGATGAAGATCTTGACAAAGTACTCCCGGTACCCAATGTGGGCTACTTCGCAGTCGTGCTGGACGAACATTCGACCACTACACTGGGGTTCACCAAAGAATAATAACACCTGTAATTGTAAAAAATTACGAGTCATTTCATGCGGGCAGATCAGTCACAAGTGGTCTGCCCGCTTTTAATAAAAAGAATGGAATATCCATATGAAAAATTCAATCACTAAATCGATTGTGCTGCTGCTGTTAACGGCAGTGGCATTTGGTATGGTAACCAATACCAACCAAAGTGCGGAGTATATCCGCATGATGAATCGTAATGCGTCCACCGATCTGGATGCGGTGCTTTTCAACCCGGCGGGACTGGCCCTGCTGGACGATGGTAGCTATTTATACATCAGCAGCCAGACTGTCTGGCAGTCCCGCGAAGTTATAGCTGCGCATCCCAATTATAACACCGATACCTTTACCGGTAAGACTTTCGTACCGACTTTCCCTAATGCCTATTTTGTTCACAAGAAAAACAAACTAGCCCTCTTCGGTGGTTTTATGCCGATCGGTGGCGGCGGCAGCGCTGATTTTCCCGATGGGTTGCCGCTTTTTGATTATCAACTCGCACGGCTGGTCGGTTTGTCAGCAGCGGCGCTGGTAGTTCGGGGGCTTGATCCCGTTTTCGCGGATTCAATTGGTACTTTTACCGGTTATTCTGTTGACGCAGCTTTTGTTGGCTCATCAATATATTTTGCAGGACAATTCGGGGCGGCATATCAACTGAATGACTGGATTTCTGTAGCTGCCGGATTGCGTTTAATATCGGCTAAAAACACCTATACCGGCAATCTCGAAAATGCCATTCTCGAGGCAGAAAATGGCGACCTGCCCGGATTCATACCGGATATGGAGGTTGACTCCAAAAGAACCGGAACAGCCGCAACTGCTGTTTTTGGACTTGATCTATCTCCTTCAAATAAACTGAATATTGGACTCCGTTACGAGTTAATTACAAAGTTAGAGGTCACATCAGACACCAAGTTGGATGAGACTAAGGGCGTTATCGACGAAGTCGGTATGTTTCCAGACAACGTATCTTATCAAGAGGATATTCCAGCTCAATTCGGGGCGGGGATATCTTATTTACTGTCCCCCAAACTGCGGGCTGAGCTTGGATTCAACTACTGGTTCAACACAGCCTGTGACTGGGACGGCGATGAAGAAAATGTGGTGAATGATTTTAACGCCGGTTTAGGTGTTGAGTATTCCTTGAGCGATGCTTTACTAGTTAGCGCCGGTTTTCTTTATTCCACCACCGGAGCAACTGATGAATATAATACCGACCTGGATTACAGCTTGCCATCCAGCACGCTTGGAATAGGTTTGAAATACTCAGTAAGCCCTAAAATGGATATCAGCCTGGGAACCAGCAATACCTTCTATTCTGAAGGACAGAATGACGATGTCGGCACAGCGTTTGAAGAAAAATATAATAAAACCGCTTTCGTGATCGCTTTTGGCATTCAGTACAAACTGAAATAAAAAAGATTACATTATAAAAAAGCCCCGTTGATCCCAACGGGGCTTTTTTATATCAACTATTATTAACTAATACAGATAACCCAGCCCGATATACAGGCCGCTGCTGCCGTCCTGTTTGTCGGCAGCCATGCCGTAATCAACAGCGATGATAAAATTCTCGTTCAGGGCGATCCGCAAGCCGGCACCGTAGGAAAGGTGCAGACCTTCGTCCGGGCCGCTGACGGCATCGGGATCGTAACCGGCGGTGCTGTAGGGCGTCAGCACCCGGCCGCCGTCCACGAAGGTATTTAACGCCAGATACAGGTTCTGGTTAAGCACCACCGTCCGCAGGAATTTCCAGCGCAGTTCGAGGTTCCCGAAGGCGATGGAATTACCAACCACCCGATTTTTCATGATGCCGCGCAGCGACTTCGATCCGCCCAGGCCTTCTTCCACCTTGTAGGTGCTCTGATAATAAGGCAGCATGAAAAACGGCGTATCGCCGGCCAGCAAGCCCTGGTACCCCAGGCGATAGGTGATTGAAAGGTCCTTAGGCAACAGGGTGAAGTATTGGCGATGAGTCAGTGTCAGGGTGGTATAGCCGAAATTGCTGCCGAATGGTTCCAGGGCCGAGGTAATCAGTGCTTCGGTCCAGATGCCGGACATGGGGTTCGGCTCGTTATCGCGGGTGTCATAAACAACCCCGAATTTCAGGAAATTCACCTGGCCGCCATCCGCTTCATCGGCGGCGATATAGCCCTGATCGACATACCAATCATACAGGCCGATACTGTCGGCGGTGCTGTAGACCGGCAGCATGTCGGCTTCATCCTTGCCTTCGTTGAGGCCCGCCACATCGACCGGACCGATCTCAAAATTCATAAAACCGAAACCGACCGCGGCACGCAGGTTGGGCAGGAAGGCCGCCCTTTGAAAATCGGCGGTGAATTTCATATTATTACGCTCATGACGGTAAAAGACGCGCGTCCGGTAAGCAGCGGCCTCATCGTCTTCCCAGTCCGGGAAAAATTCCTGCTGGTAGCCGTTGAACCCGTAAAACGGCAGGGCCTGCTCGGTCAGGTAGCTCAGTTCGCTGGTGATCCGGATATCCGCAGGTAAGAGGTACTTCGAGTCGAAAAAGAGTTTGTTGACGCCGCTACCCTTGGTGGTGCGGGACCATTCGGTATACAGCGAGTAGCGATATTCGGGGTAGGTCGAGCCGTCGCCGTAGTTGTAGGTATTGACAATGACGCCGTAAGTGAAACCGGTGTCGGAATTGTAGGCGATGGCCGGCACGCCGCCGAAACTCCAGCCGGTAATGGTTTTTTCCGACTGGGCAAAAAAACCGTTCGTTGCACAGATCAGTAATACTATCCCAATGATTGATAATCGTTTAATGTTCATATTCTCCCTTTCCCCAAGCAGTCGATTTAGACTCAGTGTTAATGGATGATCGGGCCGAATTTGATCACGCCATCGGAAATATCACAGTATATTTTTTGGTCCTATTACGGCACTGGAATTGCTGCCAGCAACCGCGCCAGTCCGACACGGTAACTGTCCCGGCCCAGCCCGGCTACCTGTGCCAGACAGACATCGCTGATGACCGAAATCCGCCGGAACGGTTCGCGCTCAGCGATGGCGCTCAGATGCACTTCCACCGTCGGAACCGCCACGGCGGCAATCGCATCGCGGATGGCATAGGAATAATGGGTAAAAGCGGCCGGGTTGATCAGGATGCCGGCAAATTGTCCGCGAGCTTCCTGGATGCAATCGATGATGGCGCCTTCGTGATTAGACTGAAAAAAACTCAATTCATGGCCGGCTGCTTCCGGTGTGGCTGCCAGCCAGACCATCATTTCCGCCAGCGTTTCCCGGCCGTACAACTCCGGTTCCCGGGTGCCCAGCAGGTTCAGATTCGGACCGTTAATCACCAGAATTTTCACAACACCTCTAAAGCGGCTGAAATTTCTCTGTCACTGATATCGTCGACAATAACAGCCTGTCCCAATCGCTGCAACAGGACAAAATGCAGCTTCCCGGCCCGGACTTTTTTGTCGTGCCGCAGTGTTTCGTGAACCTGATTCGGGTCCTGCTGCGACAACACCGGCAGCGGCAGCCGACGAATTGTCGTTTCCAGCGATCGCCAGCCGTCCGTACTTAAAAGACCGCGCCGGTTGGAAATGAATCCGGCGGCGACCATGCCGAACGCCACCGCCTCGCCATGTGTCAGATAACCGTAACCAGCCAATTTTTCCAGAGCGTGACCGATTGTATGGCCGAAATTCAGGATGCGGCGCCGATCATTTTCATGTTCATCCTCGGCGATCACCGCCGCCTTGATCGCCGCCGATCTTCGTATGACCCGGGTCAGCAGTTCGCCGTCGCGCCCCGCCAGCAGCAGCGGCAAATTAGCAGATAACAGATCGAAAAATTCGCGATCGGCGATGGCGCCGTATTTCAGCACTTCCGCCAGCCCGGAAACCAGTTCCCGCGGCGGCAGTGTCGCCAACACCGTCGGATCGACAGCCACCGCCCGCGGCTGGTAGATGGTCCCCACCAGGTTCTTTCCCTGGGGCAGGTTGACGCCGGTCTTGCCGCCGATGGCGGAATCGACCATGGCCAGCAGCGTGGTCGGTACCTGCAGGTACGCGATTCCTCGTAGAAAGGTCGCCGCCACGAAACCGGTCAGATCGCCCACGGTGCCGCCGCCCAGAGCCAGCAGCAGGGTGGCGCGGTCGCAGCGTAGTTCCAGCAACTGCCGGTACAGCCCCTCGACCTGTTCCAGCGTCTTGGCTTTCTCGCCGGCCGGTACTTCGATCAGCATCGCCGAAAATCTGGATTGATTCAGATCCGCCACCAGCTTCCGGCCGTAGCGGGTGGTCAAGGCCGGCTGGGTTATCACTACCACTTTAGCACCGTCGGCATCGGTCAATAACTGCGGCAGTTTCTTCAGCAATCCGTCTTCGATCCAAATCGGGTAGGACCGGGCCGCCAGTTCAACTGAGATTGTTTCCATAATTTTCCTTTAACCAACTCGCAACCTGCTCGGCCACTTCCGCCGCTGTTAATTCATCGGTGTCAACCGTAAATGCCGCCAGTTCCCGGTAGTAATTTTCCCGTTCTTCCCAGATATTGCACAGTGTAGCGGATTTGTCCTGTTCGCCATTCAGCAGCGGCCGTGAAGACCCGTCACCGACACGATCGATCAGCGTAACGGCGGCAGTCCGCAACAGAATTGCGACCCCTCCCGCACCGATCAGACGACGGTTTTCCGGTAGCAGCACGGCACCGCCGCCGGTAGCGATCACCTGCCGGCGGCCGGCGGCGATCTGCCGCAGACGATCAGCTTCTAATTCGCGAAAGTATGCTTCGCCATCTTCGTGAAATATCCGGTCGACAGTCTTTCCGCCCGGCCGCTCGATTTCCGCATCAAGATCGACAAATTGCCAGTGGATCGACGATGCCAGCAGCCTCCCGGCGCTGGTTTTGCCGCTGCCCATCATGCCAATCAAAAAAATATTTTTAACGGTTAATTCCATTAATAACGGGCGCTCATTTTCATATGATCTTTCAACTGCTCCAGGCTGTCACCACCGAATTTTTCCAACAGCGCGTCCGTCAGGACCAGACAGACCATACTTTCGGCCACGATCGCCGCGGCGGGTACGGCGCAGGCGTCGGTCCGCTCCTTATGCGCCGTGCGCTGTTCGCCGCTGGCAATGTCGGTCGACCGCAGTGGTTTCATCAGAGTCGGGATCGGTTTCATCACCGCCCGCAATACCAGCGGTTGGGCATTGGACATGCCACCTTCTAGGCCGCCGGCGTTGTTGGTCGGTCTTTGGAATGATCGGCCGTCCGGCAGGATTTCATCATGCGTGGCGCTGCCGGTCCAGCCGGCCTGATCAAAACCGGCCCCGAAACTGACACCCTTGACGGCATTGATCGACATGACCGCCGCCGACAACCGCGTGGTCAGTTTGCAGTCCCAGTGCGTATAACTGCCCAGGCCATAGGGCAATCCGGTCGCCAGCACTTCGAAAATGCCGCCCACCGAATCACCGGCCGCCTGGGCCCGGTCGATGGCCGCCACCATTGCCGCCGCGGCTGTCTTATCTAGACAGCGTACCGGAGAAACGTCGGCGGTTGCAGTCAATTCATTCAGATTTAATTTTTCCGGTAGCGGTTTGTCATCGACCTGGTCATGGATTTGCACCACCCGGCTGCCCACGGCGATGCCCACTTCCGCCAGCAGTTTGCGCGCCAGAGCAGCCAGGGCCACCCGCATGGCGGTCTCCCGGGCGGAGGAACGCTCCAGCACATCACGGATATCATAAAAGCCAAATTTCTGTACGCCGGCCAGGTCCGCATGACCGGGGCGCGGCAGGGTCACCGACGCTGGACGTTCGGCCAGCGGTTCCACCGCCATTTTAGCGGTCCAGTTTTTCCAGTCCCGGTTTTTAACGATTAAAGCCACCGGCGAACCCAGCGTCCGACCGAAGCGGACGCCGCCGAATATTTCGACATGATCCTGTTCGATAGACATCCGTTTGCCGCGACCGTGGCCGTGCTGGCGACGGGCCAATTGCAGGTTGATTTCCTCGACAGTGATTTCCAGTCCCGCCGGCAAACCTTCGAGAATGCCCACCAGTCCCGGTCCGTGCGATTCGCCGGCCGTTAAAAATGACAGTTTTTTCAGCATCAGTTATTTCCTTTTGCCAGCAGCAGCCGTTTCAGGTCTGCCAGCTCCAGTCCGCCTGTGAAACCGTTGCCGAACCAGATATCCAGCGATGCCAGCCCTTGACCGATAAACATATCCAGACCATCGATTACCCGAGCGCCGGCAGCAACCCCGGTTTTCAAAAAGCGCGTCTGCGGCGGGGTGTAGACCGTGTCGATCAAAGTCTGTCCGGAATGGATGTAATCTTCGGGCAGGGGACTGCAATCGACCCGCGGTTGCATTCCCTGGGGCGTGCAATTAACGATCACCGCTTTCGACGAAAAGAACGGGCCCGCATCTATCAGCGACATGGCGGCAATCTCGATCGCAGGGTCCAGACCTGACCCCCATCGACTAAGCCGACGGGCCCGTTCCGAAGTTCGATTGACAATTATTATCCTGGCCGGGTTCTGCTCGAGCAGGGCCGCCAGAACGCTGCGGGCGACGCCGCCGGCACCCA
>JBDRBK010000075.1:0-20667 GCA_043822705.1 Fidelibacterota bacterium | reverse complement strand
CGGCGACTGGATTACCGTCCCGATCGCCCATGCCGAGGGCCGCTTTGTCACCAGCGATGAAATTCTCAGCGCGCTGGTCGACAACGACCAGACTGCGTTCCGGTACTGTGACGAGCAGGGGAATATCATCAACGAATTTCCGGTCAATCCCAATGGCTCGCGCTATAATCTGGCCGCTGTCAGCAATCCCGCCGGTAATGTCATGGCGATCATGCCGCACCCGGAACGGACTCCCGGAGGCGATGCCATATTCACATCGATGCGGGATTATATCGAGACCCGGCCGGTCTTCAGCTACCGCCAATTGCCCCTGTCGCCGCCAGCCTGGGAGATCGACCACTACCGGAAAGCGCCCGGCACGCTGGAGTTGACGGTAGAACTGATCATCACCGACAATACCGCTGCCTCGGTCCATAATGCCCTGACGCATAGGAACATACCGGTGCAGGTTCGACGCCGCGTCCACTGGGAAATTCAGCATGAGGCGACCGATCCCGGACATCTGCTGGAAAAAATAGCTGCCAGTGGCGAATTATTTAACAGTAACAAGGAACGAATCGTGGCGGTAGAACCGGCTGAGCACGCCACCACCCTGCTGGTACGCAACCGCGCAGACGTCCGTGGTCAACAGAAACTGGAAGCGCTGTCCCGACGGTTCGGACTTTCTTCGATCACGGCCGTTAAATATGGTGTTCTGTGGACCGTGACACCGTTAACCGTCGAGCCGGAGGCGGTGCTGCTGCAGGTGCTGGACACCCACATCCTTTTCAACCCGATTGCCCACCAATGTTACCACTATGAACAGAACTGACTATACCGATCAGATCAGGAAATACCTCGACAACTGTCTCACCGCCACCAGCCTGGACCGGGGTGAGAAAATCGTCGGCAAAGTTCGCGACACCTACCTGCTGGAGGACCAACTGGTACTGATCACCACCGACCGTCTGAGCGCTTTCGACCGGGTGCTGGCGGCGATTCCATTCAAGGGGCAAGTTCTGAACCAGACCAGCGCTTGGTGGTTCGAGCAGACCCATCACATTATTCCCAACCATGTATTATCCACGCCCGACCCGAATGTGACGATCGGTAAAAAGTGTACGGTATTCCCGATCGAATTTGTGGTCCGGGGCTACATTACCGGCTCCACCGATACTGCTCTGTGGACCCACTATAAAAACGGTTCGCGCAATTATTGTGGTAATGAGCTGCCGGAGGGGCTGGTGAAAAACCAGAAACTGGCGCAAAATATTATTACGCCCACTACCAAGGAAAAAGAGCACGACCGGCCGATCAGTCCGGCCGAAATCGTCAGTGAGGGCTGGATGAGCGTCGAAGACTGGGCGTTCACTTCTGCCAAGGCACTGGAGCTGTTCCGTTTCGGCCAGGAAACGGCGGCCCGGCACGGTCTGATTCTGGTGGATACCAAATACGAAATGGGCCGGGATGCCGACGGCAATATACTGCTGATCGATGAAATTCACACCCCCGATTCCAGCCGCTACTGGATCGCCGCTACCTATGCCGAACGCCTGGCGGCCGGCCGGGAACCGCAAAATATCGACAAGGAATTCCTGCGCCTGTGGTTCCGCGATAACTGCGATCCCTATCACGATACCGAATTACCACCGGCCCCGGAAGAACTGGTGATCGAATTGTCGAACCGCTATATTTACCTGTACGAGAATATCACCGGTAAAAAATTCGTTTTCCCGGATTCAGCCCGGCCCATCGGCCGACGGATTCAGGATAATGTCACCACAGCTTTAAACAGTTAGTTTTCAGGAGTTTTTATGCGCGCAGTCATTATTGCCGGCTCCACCAGCGATAAGGAGCATGTTGGAAAAATTACCGCTAACCTGGACGATCTGGGGGTTCCCTGGGAGGATCACGTCGCTTCGGCCCACAAGGAACCGTTGAAGGTCCTGGAAATCATTGCCACTTTTAAAGACCGACCGGGAATTGTTTTCATCACGGTGGCCGGCCGCTCCAATGCCCTTTCGGGATTTGTGGCCGCCAACAGCGACAAGCCGGTCCTGGCCTGCCCGCCCTTCAAGGACAAAGTCGATATGCTGGTAAATATCCATTCGACTCTGCAGATGCCCAGCAAGGCGCCGGTGCTGACCGTGCTGGATCCGAGTAATTGCGCCTTGGCCGCCCGGCGGATTCTGCAGGTCGGAAATCAGGGAGGTTAACCGTGCCCGAAAAAAGCAGTCTGTTTGCCATTTCACCGATCGACGGACGGTACAACTCCAAGTTGCAGGAATTAGAGATATTTTTTTCCGAGTTCGCCCTGATAAAGTACCGGGTCCGGGTTGAAATTGAATATCTGATCGCCCTGGGAGCGGAAAAGAAATTCGCGGCCTTCGCGCCGCTGTCGACATCTTATCAATCACAGTTGCGTAAAATGTATCAGGAGGTCACCATAGCGGACGCCCGGCGCGTCAAGGAAATCGAGCAGGGGATCGGCCACGATGTGAAAGCGGTGGAATACTTCATCCGCGAACAGTTGGAAAAATCGAAGCTGAAATACCTGAGCCCCTGGATTCATTTCGCCCTCACTTCCGAAGATATCAATAATCTGGCCTACTCGCTGATGTGGCTGGATGCTTTGCGGCACGTGCACTTGCCCGTACTTAAATCACTGTACCGCAATCTGCGCGCCCTGGCCCGGCGCTATCGCCAGACACCTCTGCTGGCGCTTACCCACGGACAGCCGGCCACGCCCACCACCGTCGGCAAGGAGCTGGCCGTATTCGCCGCCCGCCTGGAACAGCAGACTGCCGCCCTGCAACAGGTCCCGCTGTCCGGCAAACTGGCCGGCGCCAGCGGCACCTGGGCCGCCCATCAAATCAGTTGCCCGCAGGTCAATTGGACGGCCTTCAGCAGCCGCTTCGTGAAATCACTGGGGCTGGAACCGGTCCTGCTTACCACCCAGATCGAACCGCACGATAATCTGGCCGCCAGCTACCAGGCCCTGATGCGGGTGAATACGATTCTGCTCGACCTGTGCCGAGATCTGTGGATATACATCAGCCGCGGTATTTTCCAGCAGAAAGCGGTTGCCGGTGAAGTCGGTTCCAGCACCATGCCGCACAAAATCAATCCGATCCAGTTCGAAAACGCCGAAGGCAACCTCGGTTTGGCCAATGCCCTGCTGGGACACCTGGCCGAAAAACTGCCCGTCTCCCGTCTCCAGCGCGACCTGACCGACAGCACCGTCCTGCGTACCCAGGGGGTGCCGCTGGCTCATTCCCTGCTGGCGGTAAAAAATATCGACAGCGGATTGAAACGGCTGGTTATCAATAAGACGGCCATCGAGGAAGAATTGAACCGGCACTGGGAAGTCTTGGCGGAAGCGATCCAGACCATCCTGCGGAAAAACGGTCGCAGCGATGCCTATGAGCGGCTCAAGGAATTGACCCGTGGTCAGGCCATCGATAAGGACAGCATCCGTTCATTTATCGCCGATCTGGATATTCCCGAAAACGAGCGCCTGCTGCTGCTGGACCTGCTGCCGCAGAATTACATCGGTCTGGCGCCACAACTGGTGGACCTGCTGAAATAATGTGCGGCGTAGTCGGTATTAAATCACATGCGCCGGTGGCGGTTGAGCTGTATGAAAGCCTGATCCAACTTCAGCATCGCGGTCAGGACGCGGCCGGTATCATCACCTATAATAAGCGCTTCCACGTGAAAAAAGGCGTCGGCCTGGTGCGCGATATTTTTGACGAGCACAACATGGCGCGCCTGCTGGGAAATATCGGCATCGGCCAGACCCGTTATCCCACCGCCGGCGGTTACGGTCGGGATGACGCCCAGCCGGTCTGGACCGGCGTTCCCTACGGCATTGCCATGGCCCACAACGGCAACCTGGTCAACCAGGAGGAAACGACGACCGATCTGTCGCAACGCTTCCACCGCCATCTGAATACGACGGTGGATGTGGAGGTGATCCTGCATTATTTCGCCGACGCCCTCAACCGGCAGGCTGATGCTCCCGGCGACAACGGGTTTTTCGAGCATATTTGCAACGCCGTGTCGATCGTCTATGAACATGTCAGCGGGGCTTACTCGGTGGTGGCGATGATTATCGGCAAGGGCCTGGTGGTTTTTCGTGATCCCCATGGCATCCGACCACTAACTAAAGGCGAACGCCACAATCCCGACGGCACTACCGATTATATCTTCTGCTCGGAAACGTCGGTCTACTATTCCCTGGGCTTCCGGCATACCGGCGATGTTCAACCGGGCGAAGTGATTTATCTGCCGGAGCAGGGCCCACCCCAGAGCCGGGTTCTCAAACGTCAGAGTTTGTCGCCCTGCGTTTTTGAATATGTTTATTTCGCCCGGCCCGATACGATGATGAACGCCGTCAGCGTATACCGGGCCCGCCTGCGGATGGGCCAGAATCTGGCCTTCCGCTGGCAGAATAAATTTCCGGATGATAAACCTGATATCGTAATTCCGGCGCCCTCCACCGCCAACACCGCGGCTTTGTCCGTGGCCCAGGCCCTGGGCGTCCGTTATTCCGAAGGACTGTATAAAAATCCCTTCATCGGCCGCACCTTCATTATGCCCGGTCAGGAGCAGCGCCAGAAATCAGTGCGCTACAAACTGGTGCCGCAGGAGCTGGAAATCCGCGGAAAAATAGTGATGATCGTTGACGACAGTATCGTCCGCGGGACCACCAGCCGCGAAATCGTCAAGATGGTCCGCGAGTTCGGCGCCAAGAAAGTCTATTTTATTTCCGCCTGTCCGCCGGTGAAATTTCCCTGTTTCTACGGCGTCGATATTCCCACCCGGCAGGAACTGATCGCCCATCGCCTCACTGAAGAGGAAATAGCCGAATACATGGGTGTCGACCGGCTGCTGTTCCAGCGCCACGATGACCTGTTAGAGGCGGTCACCCGCAAAGGCAACCATGGGATTGACCGGCCCTGCATGGCCTGCCTGGACGGGCAATATGTCACCGGCGATGTCGATGAGAATAAGATGCGTCAGTTCGAGACGCAACAAACGACAAGGGAGTAAATTATGAAATTACTACTGATCGGCTCGGGCGCCCGCGAACATGCGATTGCCCGAGCGGTGACGCGCTCGCCGCAGAACCCCGCTCTGTACTGCCTGGCCGGCAGTGTCAATCCCGGGATTAAGGAACTCTGCACCGGCTACCTGGTCGGCGACATCAATCAACCGGACGCCGTTGTCAGCTTCGCCCGGGACAGCGCTGTCAATCTGGCAATCGTGGGACCGGAAGCACCGCTGGCGGCCGGGGTGGCCGATGCCCTGTGGGCGTCCAGTATTCCCTGCGTGGGACCAAAACAAGCCCTGGCGCAACTGGAAACCAGCAAGGCCTTCACCCGCAACCTGCTCAGCAAACACGCCGTGCCGGGATGTCCCAGATATAAGGTTTTCAATTCCATGGAAGGGGTCGCCGATTTTCTGGAAGATTTGGGCGATCTCTTTGTGGTGAAGTATGACGGCCTGATGGGCGGCAAGGGCGTGAAGGTCGCCGGCGACCACCTGGCCGGCCATGCCGAAGCCATCGCCTACTGCCGGGAACTGGTTGATGGCGCTAAATCATTTGTCATCGAAGAAAAATTGATCGGCGAGGAATTCTCGCTGATGAGCTTCTGCGACGGTCGCCATCTGGCCCACATGCCGGCGGTGCAGGACCACAAACGGGCCTTCGAAGGTGACACCGGACCTAATACCGGCGGCATGGGTTCCTATTCCGCTGCCGATCATTCTCTACCGTTTTTAACGACACAGGATATTGCCGAAGCCCAGACCATCAACAAGGCCACCATGCAGGCGCTGGAAAGGGAATTCGGTGAAGGTTACAAGGGTATTCTTTACGGTGGTTTCATCGCCACCGCGGACGGCGTGCAGTTG
The DNA here is from genome assembly GCA_043822705.1 of Fidelibacterota bacterium. Lineage (GTDB taxonomy): Bacteria > Fidelibacterota > Marinisomatia > Marinisomatales > TCS56 > JBDRBK01. The sequence continues at coordinate 14,769 of JBDRBK010000075.1, read as the reverse complement.
ATCGAATACAACGCCCGTTTCGGCGACCCGGAATGCATGAACGTACTGGCGATCCTGGAAAGCGATTTTGTAGCGATCTGCCAGGCAATAGTCGATGGGAATTTGCATCAGGATCTGGCGCGCTTTGCACCCCTCGCCACCGTCTGCAAATATGCCGTACCGGAAGGTTACCCCGACGTGCCGGTGAAGAACCAGCCGATTGATATTTCCGGCGTCCGCAATCATGAGCAACTCTACCTCGCTGCCGTGGATCAACGCGCCGACGGCCTGTATGAAACCGGTTCGCGCACGGCCGCAGTCGTCGGGATTGCCGATACGTTGAGCGCCGCCGAAGCGCTGGCTCAGGCGGAAATCGAGCGTATTGCCGGTCCGTTATTTTATCGCCAGGATATTGGAACTGCTGAATTAGTGCAGAAAAGAATTGAGCAGATGAAAAAGCTACGAGGTATGAGTGCTTAGTGCTGGTTCTCAGTTCTAGGTTCTAGGCTCTAATATGGGACTATGAAGAAGGTTAATAAATTTAACGATTTAAGGTGCTGTCAAGAAGCCCGGAAGCTGGTTAATGCTATCTACAATCTCACTAAATCCAGCCAGTTTAAACATGAATATGATCTTGTCAATTACGGCGCGCAGCTGTCTCGGGAATGACTAATATCGCTGAAGGTTTTGCACGCTACAACCGAAAAGAATTCTATAATTTCCTCAATATTGCTCAGGCTTCATTGGCCGAGGTGGTAAGCCTGTTATACATCTGTCTTGATCAAAATTTTATTACATCAGAAGATTTTTCCACACAGATTGCACAGTGTGAGAACATTAGAAAATTAATACTCAATCTGATGAAATATCTTTCATCATCCCCAGGTAAATCCGCCAATAAAACTTACTCAATCAAAGAACCTATGTCCAATTATGATGAATTTACAATCCCTGCGGATTTCCATGAGAACTCAGAACCCAGAACTTAGAAACAATAAATTACATGCCAGTTAAACTTGCCATCATAGGCTCCACCAAAGGCACCGACCTGCAGGCAATCATCGACGCGATTGGTGCCGGCCGGTTGGATGCCGCCGTTGAAATTGTAATCAGTAACCGCGCTCAGGCCTACATTCTGGAACGGGCGGAAAATCATGGAATCGACCACGTTTATATCAGCCATAAAGGCAAATCCCGCGAAGAATTCGATGCGGGTATGACGGTTGTTCTCAGAAAACACCAAGTGGATTTAGTCCTGCTGATCGGATTCATGCGCATCCTGTCGGCGGAATTCTGCCGGGAATGGGCTGGTAAAGTGCTGAACGTTCATCCCTCGCTGCTGCCCAAATACGCCGGCGGGATGGACACTAACGTACACGAAGAAGTGTTGGCCAACCACGAAACCGAAACCGGCTGCACGATTCATCTGGTGACGGCCGAGGTGGACGGCGGACCGATCATCATCCGGAAAAAATGCACCGTGACCCCGGATGATACCCCCGACTCCCTGAAAGCGAAAGTTCAAAAGCTGGAAGGCGACGCCTTTATCGATGTGATAGACCGCTACGCCAAGACCGGCAAATTGGAATAATACTATTATTCTCAGAACCAAGAAATCAGAACACTTTAACACTAAAATAAAATGCTGAAAAATCCCACTATCAACCAGGAAAAAATTAAAATCACCCGTGCCCTGATCTCGGTTTTTGACAAGACCGGGCTGGAACCATTTGCCCGTGCGCTGAACGAAAATGGCGTGGAAATCCTGTCCACCGGCGGCACCGCCCGGACACTGCGGGCGGCGGGAATTCCCGTTACCGACGTGACCGAATACACCGGCTTCCCGGAAATCATGGACGGCCGGGTCAAGACCCTCAATCCGCTGGTGGAGGGCGGTATCCTGGGATTACGCGACCAGCACGCCGCCGACGCGGAAGCCAACGGCATCAAATGGATCGACCTGGTGGTCTGCAACCTGTATCCCTTCGCCGAGACGATCAGCCGTGCCGATGTCAGCGACGCCCTGGCCCTGGAAAATGTAGATATCGGCGGACCGACCATGCTGCGCAGCGCTGCCAAAAATCTGGGCTGGGTGGGAGTGGTGGTGAATCCCGGTGACTACAAGACCGTGCTGGCTGAAATCGCCGTGGAAGGCGGACTCACCTTTGAGACCCGCCGACAACTGGCGGCCACTGCTTTCGGTCACACCGCCCAGTACGATACCCTGATCCACAATTATCTGAAAGCCGAGCCGCTTTCCGCTGATTTTTCGCTGACGTTTAAAAAATCCTACGGTCTACGCTACGGCGAAAATCCCCACCAGATGGCGGCGGCTTACGTCGATCCGCTGGCCGATCCCGCCAGCGTGCTGAACGCCTTGATCCACCAGGGGAAAAAACTGTCCTACAATAATCTCATGGATGCGGACGGCGCCCTGGCCTGCCTGGCGGAATTCGACCAGCCGGCCTGCGTGGTGGTCAAACACGCCAACCCCTGCGGCGTGGCAGTGGGAACCGACATCGCCGAAATTTACCAGCGCGCCTTCGATGCCGACAGTTTGAGCGCCTTCGGCGGTATCATCGCCCTGAACCGCACCTGTACCACGGCGGTGGCGGAGGCAATCAACAAGGTTTTTGTGGAAATCGTCATCGCTCCGGCTTACGAACCGGCGGCCCTGGAAATCCTGGCGCGCAAGAAAAACCTGCGGGTGCTGGAGCTGGCGCAATTGCCCCGACCGGCGGCGCGCCTGCAGTACCGCTACGTCCGCGGCGGCCTGCTGGTGCAGGATACGGACATCAAAAGCATCAATGCCGATGATCTGCGGGTCGTGACCGCTGCCCGGCCATCAGCTGCGCAGATTGCATCCATGTTATTCGGCTGGAAAGTGCTGAAGCATGTGAAATCGAATGGCATTCTGGTGGCTCACGACAACACCACCGCCGGAATCGGCGCCGGGCAGGTCTCGCGGGTGGATGCGGTGGAGATCGCCCTGCGCAAATCCGGCGAACGCGCCCGGGGTGGAATCCTGGCCTCGGATGCCTTTTTCCCTTTCCGGGACAGCATCGACAAGATCGCGCCCAGCGGGATCAAGGCCATTATTCAGCCCGGTGGTTCAATCCGTGACGATGAGGTAATCGCCGCCTGTGACGAACACGGCATCGCCATGGTCTTCACCGGTTCGCGCTGCTTTAAACATTAATTACCGCGAATTATTCCGAAGGCAATCCGGCCGGACACGACAAGCGCAAATCGTTTGGTAATTGTTAACGGAATTTGCGGTTAAATCGAGGCATTATGAAGTACATCAGTTTAGGCGAACGGGGACCGGAAATTTCCGTGGTTGGGTTCGGTGCCTGGGCTATCGGCGGCCGGGACTGGGGTAAAACCGACGATAGCGTCAGTAAAAAGGCCCTTCACACCGCCTTGGACCAGGGTGTCACTTTCATCGATACTGCCGATGTATACGGTTTCGGTCATTCCGAGGAACTGATCGCCGCCGTTCTGAAAGACCGTGGCAAAGGCGATGTCATTGTGGCCACTAAAGCCGGCAATGATTTTTACAACGCCGGCGCCACCGATGACTCCGGCTACGGCCCGATCAAACAGACTTATACCAAAGACTACCTGATCGGGGCGGCGGAAAAAAGTCTGCGGCGCCTGAATGTGGAGGCCCTAGACATCCTGCAGCTGCATAGCCCGGACATCGATAAGCTGACCAGCGATGAGCCCTGGGAAGCATTAACAACACTCAAGCGCGACGGTAAAATCAAACACGCCGGTTTGAGCATTCAGTCCTTCCGGGAAACCGAGCAGGCATTCCTGCTGGACGAGCATCACGACCTGCTTGATTGTATTCAGGTGCGCTACAACCTGCTGGAAAGGACGGCGGAAAAGGTACTGTTCCCCAAAGCCCGGAAATACGGCATCGGCGTAATCGTGCGGATACCGCTATTATTCGGCCTGCTGACCGGCAAGTTCGACCGCACTGCCCGCTTTGGCGAAAACGACCACCGCCGTTTCAACCTGGCACCGGAAAAACTGGACCAGTATTTATCCGATCTGGACGATCTGGAGCCAGTTTTTGAAGAACACCCGGGTTATTCCAAAGCCCAGGTCAGCCTGGCCTTCTGCCTGCGACACCCGGCCTGCCACACCGTGATTCCCGGCGGCAAGACCCCGGAACAGGTGATTGACAATTGCCGGGCGGCGGAGTTAGTTTAATACAAATGAGCGGCTTACTTTTTGATTCAAACTAAACAGGGAGAGTTACGATGAAAATGCAGGATAATTACGATCATGGATTAACCTGTTCAATCGACGTGCCTGATATAAAAGCCGCCACCGAGTGGTATGAAAAAGTATTGGGCTTCAAGACACTCTATTTTCTGGAAGCAATGGGGTGGTGCGAAATGGAAAGTCCGGTGGCCCATGTGAATGTTGGACTGTCGGAGGTTGAGAAAATGCCGTTGCCACAAGGCAATGCCGTGCTGGTATGGGGCGTCAAGGATATTGAACAGGCCAAACGGACACTCGAAAAACACAAGGTTAAAATAGCCGGCGACATCCGGACAATTCCTGATATGGTCAAGCTGCTGACATTTTACGATCCCTTCGATAATTGCTTCATGCTCTATCAGGATATATCAAAATAGGTTGTTCTTAACCTGCTTGCGATAATTGGCTTGCAATCATAGCTGTCATTAATTAGCTTCTCCCTGTACAATCTTTGTTCAAAGGACAGGGTTTATTCAAGTTGGTATTTCCGGGCGAGGCGTTAATTAGATTGTACTAATAACGGAGGTGTTCATGTCTATCAGCCACCAATATTTTGCTGCATTTATATTGACTTTAACTGTTACTGCGACTGTGCCGCTGGCCGCTCGGGATAACAGCGGTCAACAAAAATCTTTATCAACGACAGTTGTCTACGACACCGGGGTATTTGACGGCAACCGGATCAAATCCGAACTGGAAAACAACGGCATGATCGTCAGCCACCGTATCAGCGGCCATTCGGGCCTGGAGTGGCCACAGGGCAATCGTACCTATGCGGTCTTTGCTTCCGGCCTCTGGTATGCGGGGAAAGTCAATGGTGAAGTGCGCACCGCCTGTGCTGAGTATGGCCCCGAGCGCGTTCCCGGTCCTTACGGGTCCGATCAGACCGATCCACGTTATCGGCTGTATAAAATCAACCACTCTGATTTTGCCAATCCTTCGACATCCACCGATTTTCAATACTGGCCGGTAGACGATGGCGCTCCCTGGGTGGACGTCAATAATGATGGTATCTACAGCCCGCTGCCGACAGGTCCGGACCATCCCGACCTGTTGGGCGACCAGATGATCTGGTACGTCAGTAACGACGGGGACAGCGCTGCACATCATATATTCGGTACTGACCCGCTGGGCATTGAAGTTCAGACCACAATTTTTGGTATTGGCCGACAAAACGTCCTGGGCGACATAATGTTCGTCAAAGAACTGATTATCAACAGGGGTGGTAATACTATCGAAGATATGTATATCGGTATCTGGTCCGACCCGGATCTGGGCGACGCCGGCGATGACCTCGTCGGTTGTGATACCACTCTCGGCATGGGTATCTGCTATAACGATGGTATCGATGCTGATTATGCCGGTTTCTCCGGCGGGACCCCGGCTTTGGGTTATGATTTTTTCCAAGGACCGGTTGTTCCGGCGTCTGGCGATACGGCCTTATATCAATCCAAGCAATTGCCTGGTTATCATAATTTGAAGATGAGCGCATTTAGATATTATCTCTGCACTTCAGATCCTCAGTGGCAAGATCCTAATAGTGCCGAAGAGGCCTATTATTTTATGGCGGGATTAAATAAATCCGGGCAACCTCTTGATGAAAGCGTGACCGGGGGGGGCCGTTTCATGAGTCCTGGAGATCCAACCAAAGATACTGGTCCAGATGATACAGAATTTATTCAAAAAGATATTGCCAAGAGCTGTGACGCGACTTTTTTGATGAGTTCCGGCCCATTTACTATGGCTCCTAGAGATTCCCAGGAAGTGGTTTTCGGTATCATTATCGCGGCAGACGGCGATGCCCTCAGTTCCTACCTGCGCCTCAAGAAGGTGGATGTGCTGGCGCAGTGGCTGTACGACAATCGCTTCACCCTGCCTACGCCACCGCCACCGATCGTTGAAGCCACCGCATTGGAAAATGAGATTATCCTGACCTGGGACAATCAGTCGGAGGCATTTATAAATATATTTAGTCCATCCGAACAATATGGTGACTCCTCATATTTTAGTTTTCAGGGTTACCGGGTCTGGCAATATTCCGACAAAAATGGTTCAGATCCCGTATTGCTGGCTACTTATGACATTATCGATGGTATTAAAAAACTCTATGACCAAATCTATGTTGGAAGTATTGGCCAGGTTGTCGAGGCACAGATCATTGACGCCACAGATTCGGGCCTTAAACACTCACATCAGATAAAACCTGACGTTCCGGCCTTACAATTGCTGCTAAACCGCGCCTATTATTACGGCGTCACCGCATATGCTTGTGGTTATAACCATCCTCTTGGCCAGCAGGTTGTGGAAAGTGATCCGCAAATAATCGAGGTCCGTCCCCAGATTCATACGGACTGGTCGGCCAATGACAGCACCGCCAGTTACGGCGATGTTCTGCCTACCAATCATATTCAGGGAGTCTCTGACGGCACGGTAATCGTCAAAATAATTGATCCTACCAAACTAACCGGGCATGATTATGAAATCACCTTTGAGCACCAGACCTTGCCCGGCAACGACAGCTTAATCATTACCACCTGGAACCTGGTAGACGCTACTATGAATAGCGAATTGCTGTCCGACCAAACTAACATAAACGGTGTCGATGCCCGCACCGGTATCACCGTCGGAAGTGCTGCCGGTCCGATCGTGGACGGTTTCCAGGTGATAATCACTGGGCCGGGAGATGGTATTCACGGCGTCTGGCAGGTAGCCAATGCCGATGGACCGATCGCCGGTATTGATACCGATGTCAATGAAAACATCATGTGGATCAATTTCCTGACCGCTCCCGATTATCCGACGGAGCAGGCTCAGGGCGGCTGGTTCTTCTTCGGCCATGCCGGCGGTGTACCCCTTTTTATGTCGACTGCCGACGGGACCGGCTTTCTCGATTGTGTTTTCCGCGGCGATAACTACAGCTGGGCACTGCCCTACGATTTCGAAATACGCTTTACCGCTGACGCCCTGGTAAATGGCATGGGTTACCTGCGGTTTAGCAATAACACGATCATCCACGTACCCTTCGAGCTCTGGAACCTCGGTACCACCCCCGATGATCCCGGCGACGATTACCGCATGCTACCGGCGATTTATAAAGATGTCGGGCCAGACCCGCTGGTCTGGGGTTTTGGCGGTGACGCTGCCCATTCCGGCGTTGCCAACGATCCCTATAGCGATTGGGTCTACTGGGGCAACCCGGATGACGTGACCCCTGGCCAGGCCGGTTACGATGCATTTTTCACTGCCGGTATCGGCGGTATGGTTAACGGTGGCTGGACCGAGGTAATCGCCCAGACGTTGCTGATGAACTGGAACGGCTATGTGAGTCGGGTGGATTCAATTGCACTGACCAATCTGAGTAGCACCGATCCTGCTGCCTGGACGGCGGCCGACACGGCTCTGTTTGAAGCCACCGGTTGGTTCCTGGATGCGAGTAATAATTTGGGTGTGGTTAAAATTGCCGGCAACTATGCCACCGGTCGCATTCTGGGAATGCCGGAGGTTGGAACGGTGTATCGTATGATCACCAATAAACCCAGCGGCTCCGATGATCTATTTGCCTTCACTACCGCCGGTGTTTCCGGCGACAGCATCCACTATCGTCCCCAGTTGATCAAGGTTTGGCCCAACCCCTATTTCGGCTACAATCCGGAAGAAGGAATTGGTGAAAACAAAGTCCATTTCACGCACCTGCCGGAAAGCGGCCGTTGTGTTATCCGGATCTTTGATCTTTCCGGGATACCGATTCGCCGGATCGACCACAGCGCTGCCGGGACGCAGTTTGCGGAATGGGAACTGACCAACAACTACCATGAACCGGTTGTGGGCGGCATCTATATCATACATATCGAGACCGAGCAGGGCGACCAGGTATTGAAACTGGCGATGGTTAAACCGCACATCCGTTGAATTTGCGCTAAACCAGTATCATCCAATAAGTACTGTTATGGATAAAGATCAGCATCAAACACCAGCCGGAAATTGACATGGGATATACCAGATTATCTGGTATATTAACACCAGGAGGAACAGTGGTATGAAGTCATGAATTTTCAGCGTTCTGCCTTTTGCCTATTATTTCTGCTGACATCCATTTTAATCGCCCGTGAACAGGACGCCCGCCAACCGGTCATATCCGGTAAAACCGCCGTCGCTTCCACGGGGTATTTCGATGGCAACCGGATCAAAACCGATCTGGAAAACAACGGCATGATCGTCAGTCACCGGATCAGCGGCCACTCCGGCCTGGAATGGCCGAAGGACAACCGCACCTATGCAATCTATGCTTCCGGCCTCTGGTACGCCGGCAAAGTCAATGGCGAAGTCCGCACCGCCTGCGTTCAGTATAGTGCCGAGCGTGTTCCCGGTTCTTATGGCACCAATCCCGAAGATCCACGCCATAAATTATACAAAATCGATCGAAAAGACCTATTTGATCCCCTAACTAACGCCGATTTTCAGAACTGGCCTACTGATCTGGGAGCGCCCTGGGTCGATGTGAATGGTAATGGTATCTATGAGCCATTGCCGGTTGGTCCCGACCATCCGGAATTTATCGGCGACCAGGTAATCTGGTATGTCAGCAACGATGGTGATTCCAGCAGCCATACAATTCTAAAAACAGCGCCAATGGGACTGGAATTCCAGACCACCATTTTCGGCCTTAATCGTCCGAATATCACCGGCGATATTATTTATATCAAAGAACTGATTATCAACAAGGGTTCAAACACAATTGAAGACATGTATATCGGTATCTGGTCCGACCCGGATCTGGGCAATGCCAGTGACGATTATGTAGGTTGCGATACGACCCTTGGTATGGGAATTTGCTACAACGATGGTGCCGATGATGATTATGCCGGTTTCGTCGGCGGTACTCCGGCCTTGGGTTTTGACTTTTTCCAAGGACCGATCGTTCCGTCAGATGGTGATACCGCTTTTACCTTTGGCAAATTTATTTATGAATATAAAAACCTGGGAATGACCTCATTTCGGATGCCATTGAAATGGGGTTTTAACACTACAATAGGTGATCCAACGACGTCAGCTATGTATGTTCACAATGCTTTAGCTGGGTTAAATAATTCAGGTACTGAAATCGATTTTAAATATTCCGGTGGTTCAAGATATATGCTCCCGGGCGACCCAACAAAAAATATCGGTTCTGATGATATCGAAGTAGTATTCGGTGATTTCTGGCGTGCACACGATGTTAGGCTACTGATGGGTTCCGGCCCCTTCATTATGGCGCCCGGGGATTCTCAGGAAGTCGTGTTTGCTATTATCCTCGCCGCCGCTGGCGACGCTCTGGACTCGTACCTGTATCTTAAACAGGTCGACCTGGCAGCCCAAAACTGGTACGACAATGATTTCCGGTTGCCACCGGCACCTCCGGCGCCGCAGGTTACAGTCAGCGCCCTGCCGGAAAGCATCATCCTGACCTGGGATGACGCCGCGGAGGATTATGTGGCGAAAGATGCAATAAATTTCAATCCCAGCGGAGAAAGTACTGAATTCGTATTCGAAGGCTACAACGTCTATCAACTGGAAACATTGTCCGGTTCAGGCGCTGTCAAACGCATCGCCACCTTCGATCTGATCAACGGGGTTGAAGAAATTTACGACGACGTATTCGATTCCGATCTTGGCGAAGTCATCAATCGCCGGGTCCAGTTCGGTCGTGATTCCGGTATTCGGCGCTATCTGGCAATTGACCAGGACGCGCTGAACAACAACGCGCCTCTGAAGATCAACCGGGCCTACTATTTCGCAGTAACCGCCTATGGCTATAATCCCTGCGGCGTACCCAAAACGCTGGAAAGTCCGCTGCATATAATCACCGCCCGCCCGCAGTTGCCGTCCACCTGGAACCCGCCTGACTCTGCAGTTGTACATGGGAATTTCCTCACTGTTGACCATATCGCCGGTATTTCCGACGGTGGTGTCAGGGTTAGAATAATCGACCCGACCCAGCTCACCGGCCATACCTATGAGGTCAGTTTTTCCGATACCGGCCTGGTGACGACCTGGGCCATTACCGACGTGACGCTGGGAATCGAGATTTCCGGTGGAAATACGCTCCAGGATGGCATCGATCAGTCGACCGGTATCGAAATGGGTAAAGATGCCGGTCCGATTGTGGACGGTTTCCAGGTTGCTGTGCAGGGTCCGTCAAACGGTATTCACGGCGTCTGGCAGGTATCCAATGCCGACGGTCCGATTGCCGGTATTGATACCGATGTTAACGAAAATATCCTGTGGATCAACTTCCTGACCGCGCCGGACTATCCGACGGAGCAGGCTCAGGGCGGCTGGTTCTTCTTCGGCCATGCCGGCGGTGTACCCAATGAAATGACAAATGAGTATTCGACCGGTTTCCTTGATCGCGTTTTCCGCGGAGATAACTTCAGCCGGGCGATGCCCTACGATTTTGAGATGCGCTTTACCGCCGATGCTTTGGCCAACGGCAAGGGTTACCTGCGTTTTGGCGACGGTGTCACGATCATCAGTGTACCCTTCGAACTATGGAACATCGGGACTACCCCGGATGATCCCAGTGACGATTACCGGATGCTACCGGCGGTTTATAAAGATCCCGGACCCGATCCGATGGCCTGGGGTTTTGGCGGCGACGCCGCGCATTCCGGTTCTGCCAATGATCCGTACAGCGATTGGATCTACTGGGGGAATCCGAGTTATAACATGAGTCCCGGTCAGGCCGGTTACGATGCTTTCTTCGCCAACGGTATCGGCGGTGTAGTAGACAATGACGATTTTGTCGAAGTAATCGCCCGGACGTTGCTGATGAACTGGAACGGCTATGTGAGCCATGTTAATTCAATGGCGCTGACCAGTCTGAGCAGTAGCGATCCCGCTGCCTGGACGGCCACCGACACGGCCATATTTTTGTCAGCCGGCTGGTTTATCGACACGACTAATGACCTGGGGATAGTCGAAGTCACTGGTAATTATGCCACTGGTCGCATTCTGGGAATACCGGAAGTCGGAACGGTCTACCGGATGATCACCAATAAACCCAATGGCCCCGATGATCTATTTGCCTTCACTACCGCCAGCGTTTCCGGCGACAGTGTCCGCTACCGTCCGCAACTGATCAAGGTCTGGCCCAATCCCTACTATAACTACAACCCGGAGCAAAGCAGTCTCGCGGACCGGCAGGTGCATTTTACCAATCTGCCGACCGTGGCCGCTGTGTTATCCGTATTTTTGACCTGGGTGGAACACCGGTCCGCCGGATTGATCATACCAACGCCGGCACCCAATTCGCGATCTGGGATTTACGTAATAATTACGGCGTAAAAATCGCCAGCGGCATGTACATTATTCATGTGGAAACTGAACAGGGTAATAAGGTACTGAAGTTGGCGGTCTTTATTATTTAGGTGGTTGCTCCTGGTTGTGTGACGTGGTGACAAGAGCACCTATAATTATTTAGCCGGCAAAGACCTGCCCATCAGGTTTTTGGTAGTCATAATATATTTCCGGGTACCACAACCGACACATCCAGGCTTAGCGCAGGTTGCAATATTCCGGTCGGTCGGTGATGACCCCATCCACCCCTTTTCGCATCAGCCAGTCGATCGCCGGTTTATTATTGACCGTCCAGACATTCACCGCCATCCCGCGCTGGCGGGCATAACGAAGCAGATCATCGCTAACCAGACCGGCATCCAGATGCAGGCAATCCGGGTGCCCGACATTGATCAACCGGAACAGCGGCCAGGTGTCCGGTTCGACCAGGAAGCCGGTCAGGATCGATGCATCCACCAGCTTCACGCCCAGCAGCGCCAGCGGATTAAAACTCGAAATAATCACCCGGCCGTGCAATTGGCGCCGGCTGACAATCCGGGCAACTTTGATTGTCGTGAACAGGTCGCCCAGCGAGCGCGGTTTGACTTCGATATTGATGCGGAAATCAGACGGGAAAAAGGACAGTACATCTTCCAGCAGCGGTATGTTTTCGAAAGGGTAACCTTTAAAGTGATGGGCGGCGTTAATGCGGGCAAGATACGGCAGTTCGCGTTCGAACAGGTAGCCTTCGCCATCGGTCACACGCTCCAGATCAAAATTATGTGAACAAACCAGGTGACCGTCTTTGGTTTCGATAACGTCCAGTTCCGTTCCTTTTAAACCGGCTTGCAGTGCTTTACCATAAGCGGCGAAAGTGTTTTCCGGCGCCTGCGTCATGACGCCGCGATGTCCCATAAACAATGGTTTTTCAGGATAAAATTTACTCGCTGGCAACGGCTGCCAGAAATACAGGTGTTTGATCACCAGAAACAGAATAAAGGCGCACAGAATTAATATTATCGGTAATGCCGGCATGATATCATTTCTTAATCACAGATTATCTGGTTGTTGCAGGTGAATATAATATAATCAAAGTACTTAAAAAATTACTGCTGACAGCATATCAGAGAAATTTTAAAAACCAATCACCTCCGGAATAAACAATGCCTCTTCAGCAACGAAGAGGCATTGTTCTATAGAGAAACAGCCAGATTATAGGTAATGTTGTAGCAATGAACCACCCAAGCCTTTGTTGGGTACGTCGAACCTATGAATTGTCAGTAGCGCCAGTCAATCCTTGGAACTATGTATTTTTCTACATGGTTTCCAGTATTTTTCACAGGAGTAATCAGTATAGTTTAATCACCAACCGGAAACGCCGGGCTAACCGGTGTCCGCACCCCGGCAACTTTCGCTTTATTGGTACGAGGAATCAGTTTATATTCGCTATTATTATCACATAAAAACCGGCGGTCCCGCGGGAGGAGGTATTTTATCACACCGGAAACGGCACATCTGTTCTGGCCCATGTTTATCGGAATGTTGACTATAATCGTTCTGATTATAATAATAGTCACCGGGGTAATTATCTCACAGAACAAGCTCTCTCGGGCCCAAAGGGACCGGATGGCAGCCCTGGAATCATTTCAAAAAGTTATTTTGGAATCGGAAAAAAAATACCGCACCCTTGTCGAATCAATGGATGACGCCGTTTTTATTGTCAATTCCCGTGGAAAAATCACTTTTGCCAACACCCGGTTTGCCGACCTGGTTCAATATCCGTGCGAAGTATTGATCGGGAAACACCCCGACACAATTCTGGGCGGACCGGACAATAATCCGCTGTTTAATTCCATTGAACGGGTTTTCCAGAGCGGTAAAACCGACCAGACCGAACACCTGCTTTTGGTCAATGGCAAGTCGCTCTGGTTCGAAACTTCCCTGGTTCCCCAGTACGATATTCATGGCAGCCGAGTTTCAGTCTTGGGAATATCACGGGATATAACCGTTCAGAAACAGACCAAGGTCCAGTTGGAGGCGTTGGTCGCAACATTGAAGAGCCAACAGGACACGCTGAAACAATTATCCGGTGAGGTCATCCGGGCTCAGGAAAAAGAACGCAAACGGATCAGTCGCGAGCTGCACGACGAAATCGGCCAGGCCATGACGGCGATCAGTTTTAATCTGCAGATTATCCAGCAGATATCCGGTAAACATGGCCCGGCGTTATGGCAACAGGTTCGCGATTGCCAGAAGCTGGTTCAGGATACCGCCCAGAACATACATCGTTTTTCCTTTGAGTTGCGTCCATCGCTCCTGGATGACATGGGGTTGTTACCGGCAATCAAGGCTCACGCCCGAAGGTACAGTGAACGTACCGGTATCGAAGTAACGATCCAAAACGATGAAGCAATCGAGAATACTGCGCCGGAAATAAAAACCGTGCTGTACCGGGTTTTTCAGGAGGGGCTTAATAATATCGCCAAACACGCACGAGCCGATCGGGTGACTGTCATCCTGCGTCTGACAGACGGAGCGATCGACCTGAAAATCAATGATAACGGCACAGGGTTTGAAACCACGGCGGCGGCTGGCCGAACCGTTGGCCGCGGTCTGGGATTAACAGGAATCCGCGAGCGCGCCAAGCTGGTGGGTGGTGAAGTCACTATCGAATCGGTTCCCGGGACCGGGACGAGTCTGGCCTTGCATATTCCATATGGGAACGCTTAAACCAAAGAAACCTCGACTTATGAAACAAACCACTATTCTGATCGCCGACGATCACACCATCCTACGGCAGGGCCTGCGGATACTGATTAACTCGGAACCGGGCCTGCGTTGCATCGGTGAAGCCGGCAGCGGCGAAGAGGCCGTCGCCCTGGCCCGGGAACATACACCGGATGTTGTGATCATGGATATATCGATGGAAGGGCTCAACGGAATCGACGCCACCAGGATAATAAAAAATGAACATCCCGATATCAAGGTCGTCATTCTTTCTATGTTTCCCGATGATGAATACGTTCTGGGGGCCGTTGATGCCGGCGCTTCCGGCTATCTGGTGAAACAAACAGCCGCCAATAATCTGATCGATGCCATTCGGGCCGTCAGTAATGATCAGGTATATTTCAGTCCCGCCGTTTCGAAAGTGATGGTCGAGGCCTACCGGCAACAGACAGCCTCCTCCGGCAGCAGCGAAGC
>JBDRBK010000074.1:0-2338 GCA_043822705.1 Fidelibacterota bacterium | reverse complement strand
CCGGCCGTGATCGCTGAGGCGCAGCAGGGTGCGTGGAATTTTATCGACAAATTCCTTCGTGACTTCCACATAACCGGCGGCTTCCAGCTTGCTGAGATGGGACGAAAGATTGCCCTTGGTCAGATTGGTCTGGCGCATCAGGAACAGGAAGTCGGCACTCTCAACCACGTACAGATAGGCCAGAATCAGCAGGCGAGCCGGTTCATGAACCAGGCGATCGATATTTTCCAGCGACGACAAATTATCGGGTTGTTGAGGATCAACCGTCATGGGAAGGCTCCGGCCGGTTGTCACGCAAGAATCGGCCCAGCCGCAGCAGACCGGCAATGATAATTATCAGTGCGACTGTTCCCACTGCCAGCGGAACCCCATGGTGGAGTGCCAGTCGGTTGCGAAACAGGATTTCACCAAACACAAATGCCCCGGCGATCAACAGGCCGTAACTGATCAGTCGATATATTTTCAGGAAATAACCGGCCAGACAAAATCCGGCCAGGATTATCAGCGGAAACCCGAGCGCTGGTCCCCAATCACCGGGCGTAAATTTTACCAGGCTGAAAATTCCCAGAAGCAGGCTGGCAGTCAGCAGGCCTAATATGATTATATTGAAACGCATAAGTGTCTGTTTACGCTTTTCACCGTAGCGATAATAACCGGTACGGGGACTAACAACTTTTTTCTTTACCCACCAGTAAGTGCCTAAGACAAGCAGATAAGCCGGCAGAATAATAAGTGAGCTCCAGAAATCACCCCAGCCCAAATCGGTCAACCAGGTTATTTGGCTGAACACCAGGAACATTAAACCCAGGGTGATTTCCAGTAATCCATCACTGAACTTGCTCTGGAAGGTCTGTTGCTCGAGTTTCTTTAAATCCGGGATAGTATTCATGATAATTCCTCCGGGACGGGTTGAGCGTAATTTTGCAGAAATTTCACTAGTAATGTCGATCCATCATTTTAAATTAATGACAGTAGAATGCCGGTCAAGAACAACAGGCCAAAGAACCGGTCGAACAGGCTATCCTCGAAATCGGACAGCCAGGCTTTATGTTCCAATTGTTTCAGTGCCTTATTCATAGCAAGCCCTGGCCTCCGAGTTAACGGGGTAGCGGTTAATAAACCTGGTTAAAATAATTGATCCTGAAATTATTATTATTATTCCCATGGTTAGCAGTGTAACCGGCAGATTGACCGGATTGAAATTGGCACTACCGAATCCGACAGCAATCAGCAGGGCATACCAGTAGTAGCGGTTAATGTGCAGCATATAGGCACCGCAAGCGGAGATTCCGCCCAACGCCAGGCCGATCAGCAACAACTGATAGTGCTGGTAAAATTCCCACGGCGGCAGATTAAAGAATCTGGTTATCGTAAAGATGAAAAACAGGAGGCCGACTCCGAAACTCACTGTTCCCAGCATAATCTGTTTTGCTTTCTGAGAAGGTGCGTAGTTGGCATAACCAATCCGGGGAAAAGTCAGTTTCTGTTTGGCCGGCAGGTACGCCAGCCAGACCATCCAGGAAACGGCAGCCAGATGGATCATTTGCGTCCACATGAAAACACCGAAAAATAACATTATCAATCCACCGAAAATATCCAGCAGACCATCTTCGTGGTAGGCCAGGTAGGCTTGGCGTTCGATACTTGTCAGATCAATTGTATTCTGTTCCATTTCAGACCTCGTTTGTTAAAACTACTGGTTTGTAGTGCAAACCGGTATGCAATTATATAGTCCGTGACAGATGTGTGTCAAGTATTATTTTAAAGACCGATAGCGAGTGGGATTATTTTTAGATAATAGTTGAGAACTGCCCCGCCGTGCAGCAAGCGTTGCGATTTCAACCGGTGAAATCCGGCAGCGTCAATCAGCCCGGCCAAGCCGCCGCGAGTCAGGTAATCTCTGAAATTCCGGTAATGCTCGCCACCGGCGAACCATTCCACCAGATTGATGGCGCAACGTCCCGACGTTTTTGTCCGGTCATCAAAAACGTAATCGACGATCAGCAATTTTCCGCCTGGTTTTAAGATCCGATAAGCTTCGGCTACCAGATTCCGGCGGGTGGTCAAATCTTTTTCATGAAGGGCGAAACTGATGATAGCCACGTCGAAGCGATCGTCGTCAAAACCGGTGGCGGTGGCATCCCGTTGATAAATATTGATTGGATAATCGCTATTTCCGGCGATCGCCAGCATTTCCGGTGACAAATCAACGCAATGCAGGTTGCTGAAACCATTGTGCGCCAGCAGTTTGAGCTGGTCGCCGGTGCCGCCGCAGAGGTCGACGATCGCGGCCTGGCGATCACCGATCAATTCCCGCAGTACGGTCCGGCGGATCGGA
>JBDRBK010000073.1:0-16491 GCA_043822705.1 Fidelibacterota bacterium | reverse complement strand
GCGTTTTTAACTGCTTGTCACTAAAGGTAATCATTGAAAACCCCTTCGATAGTTGTTAGATGATTGGTATGATTGTATTAATTGTGGCGTACACTCAAAAGCGAAATTGTATGCTGCCAGAGATTGGATATTTTCCATTGCGGATTATTATGTCGTGATACCCGTTTTAAACTGTGCGACAATTGCCGAAAAAATATTCAACAGCCGGAATAATTTACGAATGGCAGAATATTTTCCATATAGGCAATTGGCAGGGCAAACCTGATTCGGCCTAATATTCCCCCAGTAGGACGACGGGATTCCTAATAATATTCTTTTCAGTGAAAGTGCCGAGATCGGTGTGCCGCAGTAGGGAAAAACAAAAAAGGCCGGTGTCGCGACCGGCCTTTTTCCAAAGAAATCTATGCTGCCTGATTTAGAAATAATATTTGCGGTTGTCGACGATTTCGGCCGCGTCCTTCATTTCCTTCAGCCAGTCGTTGAAAACCTGCTGCTGTTTGGCGGCCAGCAGGCTGTTTTTAAGTAAATCGTACTGGACTTCCAATTCAGTCGAATCCAGTTTTGCGACGTTCAGCAGGCGTGCCAGGGCGTAACCGCGCATGGTTTTCACCGGACCGATCAGTTCGCCGACGGTTGCTTCCTGCAGGGCGCCGACCAGGTAATTACTCAAACCGATCGATGTAAATGACCGTGACAGGGTACGTACCTCTGTAGTGACCAGGTCCAGGTTTTCATTTTCCGCCTTGATCGTCGCGAAATCGGCTCCCGCTTCAACCTGTTTCCGAATCTCAACCAGAGCCGCCAGGGCAGCGACCTCCTGTTTTTCGCGTTTCAGTGTCTGGACGATCTGCTCGCGCACCTCCGCCAGCGGCCGGGTGCCCGCCGGAGTAATACTATCGACGACAACGACGGCGAAATAATCATCGCTTTCGAGCGGTGTGGAGCTGATGCCCGGTTCCTGGTCGAAGGCGAACCGGACGGCGCTACGGAACTGTCCCAGTCCCGGGACGAAGATCGTCTCGGCTGACAGGTCAGCAGCGGTCCGGGCCGTGACCTGGTGCGTGTCCAGAGCGGCGTCGAAACCGTAATCCTGGGCATCGTAACTGAACAGGGTGGCATCGCGGCGCAATTCCTCGCGGGTGTTGGCGCCCATTCCGATCGTAAACAGGATATGGGAGGCGTTGACTTCGGTACGGTCGTTCTGCGTCCGTTTGTCATTGACCTTGATAACATGGTAGCCGAATTGGGTCAGTACCGGTCCGACTAAGGAACCCTTGCGGGCAGCGAAGGCGGCGTCGGCGAACGGCGCGACCATCTGTGCCTGCGTAAACCAGCCCAGATTTCCGCCGCGTCCCGAATCGGCGGTGACGGCATTACCCGGATCTTCGGTAAACTGGTTGGCCAGCAGGGCGAAATCCACGCCGGTTTCGGCCTGTTCCTTGACCGACAGCGCTTCTTCGAATACCCGTAACGAATCGGCCGTAGAAGGCGTCTTGCTCCAACTGACGTAGCGCAGGTGGCGTGCTTCCTCACGTTCGTAGGTGGCGATATCACGCTTGTAACGGGCCTGGACCTCTTTGTTGCTGGGCTCGAGCCCGGCGTCGGTAAACTTGGAATAGACCGCATGCAGGGCGTCGATGGTGTACTCGATGTTGCGCTTGCGGAAATCGGCGATGATTTCGGCGTCGGTCACCGTTACCGAGGAGTTCAAAAGCTGTTCAAGTTTGAAATTCGGAATAAAGGAACTTTTCAAATGCTGTTCGATCGGTACCCACTCATTGCCCTGGGGATTAGCCACGGCCTGAGCGTATTTGGCCTGATCGAATTGCCCGTCGGTCTGAAAGTCGGGCAGGCTGGTCAGGAACTGCGGCGGGTTTTCCTGCAGATGGAAGATGACTTCCTCATCGGTGGCTGAAATATTCATTTTTTTCAGCGCTTCCTTGACCAGTATTTCGGTGACCATCCGGTCCCAGATCTGTTCACGAATGGTGCTGACCTGCTGATCGGTGATCTCCTGTCCCTGGTAGCGCAGTTGCTCCAGTTCGGCGTTGACCAGGCGCATGAACTGATCCGGGGCCAGATTGGCGCCGTTGACGGTGCCGATCGCCTTGCGCGGATCGACTTTCCCCAGCAACTGGTCGATGATATCGGCGCCGCCGACCAGTCCGCCGATGCTCATACTCAGCAGAAACAATATCAGTAATGCCCACAGGACGATATGCATCCGATCCCGCATTAGAGTCATCATACCCATTCGACTATCCTTTGAAATTTAAATAAAATCAGAAAACAAATTTAGAGACGGATAAACACTGAAGCAATGACCATGAAGCCGGTCCGGATAATACCGGGCGGCAGAATCCGCAAATCACGTGACGGTGTTAAAGACGGGCTGCCGGGCGTCGGAATAATCGGTTGGATTGAAATCGAACCGGAAATAATTTAGCGACAGTCGACCGGTGCGATAATCCGGTTGACCGGGCCAGGCCAATGACCAATATCAGTCAACTTAATCAAGAATTGATCCGCTGCCGGCGCTGTCCGCGACTGGTGGAATTCCGCGAAACCGTGGCCCACGAGAAGCGGCGCCAGTATGTGGACTGGGACTACTGGGGCCGGCCGGTTCCCGGCTACGGCGCCGAAAATGCCCGGCTGATCATCGTCGGTCTGGCCCCGGCCCGCCATGGCGGCAACCGCACCGGCCGGGTGTTCACCGGGGACAAGTCGGCCGATTTTCTGGTCGCCTGCCTGCACCGGACCGGGCTGGCCAATCAACCCAATTCCGATTCCCGGGACGACGGACTGGTCCTGAACGATTCCTATATGACACCGGCCCTGAAATGCGTCCCGCCCCAGGATAAACCGACCGCCGCCGAACTGGTGAACTGCTTCGAATGGTTCCGGGCGGAATTGTCCGCTCTGCCGGAAATGCGCTGTGTGCTGGCGCTGGGGAAGATTGCCTTCGATACCTGCCTCAAATTCTGGCAGGATCAACTGCCGCTGAAACGCCGGGATTATCCCTTCAGCCACGGCGCCGTTTACCATTTGCCGAATGGTCTGCGGCTGGTGGGGGCTTACCATCCCAGTCCCCGCAACGTGAATACCGGCCGCCTCACCGAAACCATGATGCTGAACCTCTTGGAAAAAGTGAAAGGACTCGTCGAAAAGTGAAGCACACAAGCGCACGACTGATTTCCCTGTTGCTGAGCGGTTGGATCGCGCTTTCGGCCCAACCCAAGGACCTGACCCTGGAGGATATCTACATCGACTTCAAATTCGATCCGCTGCTGATCGATGATATCCGCTGGTTGCCGGGCCAGTCAAAATTTCTTTTTCGATACGACGATTCGTTAAAAAATGATATCTATGCTTTTGACCTGATCATGCAGGAAACGGAGGTTTTTTATGCCGCCGATGATTTCGCTCCACAGGGCACGCCGGTAGAAATCGACGACTATCAAGTCGATCCCAGCGGAACCTGGCTGCTGGTCGGCAGTGCCGAAATCAAAATCTGGCGGCACTCCCGCAGCGGTAGTTTCCATCTGGTGGATTTAGCCAGCGACAGGATAATCCCACTGACGGAAAATAACCGCAATCTGCGTAATCCTAAATTTTCACCGGATGGCAAGCTGGTGGCCTTCGTCCGCGACAACGATCTGTTTGTGTATGATATCGCCACGCGGTGGGAAAAACGACTGACCAAGGATGGCTCCGCCGATATCCTGAACGGCCGGTTTGGCTGGGTCTACGAGGAAGAATTTGGTAGTGCCGACGGCTATCGCTGGTCCCCGGACAGTCGCCAGATCGCCTTCTGGCGCGAGGATCAGTCGCGGGTGCCGCGTTTCACCCTGATCGACGAATTATCCCGTTATCCCGTTACCAGCACGATCGCCTATCCCAAGGTGGGAGAGAATAATCCCGAGGTCAAAATCGGCGTTGTGGATGTCACCCGGGGCCGTACGCGCTGGATGGACACCGCCGGCGGTTTCGAGCATTATCTGCCACGGATAACCTGGACGGCGGGCGGCGAGCACCTGGCAATCCAGCGGCTGAACCGTAAGCAGAACCGCCTGGAACTGCTGCTGGCCGATCCGCGGACCGGCGCCACCCGGGTAATTCTGACCGAAACCGATCCCTGCTGGGTGGACATGACTGATGACTGGCGTTTTCTCACCGACGATACTTTCATATGGACATCCGAACGCAGCGGTTTTCGGCATGCTTATCGCTATAATCTTAATGGCACCGTACTGGATACTCTTACCAGCGGCGACTGGGAGGTAGTGGAGGTGACCGCCGTTGATGATACGGCCGGGCTGTTGTATTTCACCGGGAACCGGGAATCGGTCCTGGAACAGCACCTGTACGCCGTTCCGCTGGACGGTGGCGCCCTGCAGCGATTAACTTCGGCTGCGGGTTTTCACGACGTCCGGGGTGCGCTCGACGGTCGCCATTTCATCGATTTCCATTCCGCCGCCGACCGGCCGCCGGTTGTGGACCTGCTCGACGGTGAAGGCACGAAGCTGGCCGAGCTGGCGCGGACCGACCCGGACATGCTGGCCGGCTATAATTTGACCCGGCCGGATTTTATTACTGTCATAACGGATGATAGTATGATCTTGAATGCCCGCATCACCCTACCGCGTGATTTCGATCCGGCCCGGCAATACCCGGTGATCGTTTTCGGCTACGGCGGACCAGGCTCCCAGTCCGTGCAGAATCAATGGGGCAACCGCAATTACCTGTGGCACCAGTATCTCGGTCAACAGGGATATATCGGCTTTGCCATCGATAATCGGGGAACGGGCGGCCGGGGGAAAGCCTTCAAGAATCTGGCTTACGGTGATTTAAGCGCCTTGCTGGTTCGCGACCAGATTGCCGGTGTGGAGTACCTGCGATCCCTGCCCTACGTCGATCCCGGGCGGATCGGTATCTGGGGCTGGAGCGGCGGCGGCTATATGGCTGCCTGTTGCCTGACCAGAGCCAGCGATTACTTCCAGGTGGGTGTAGCCGTGGCGCCGGTGACCGATTTCCGGCTGTACGACACGATCTGGACCGAACGCTACATGGGATTGCTGATGGAAAATGAAAGCGGTTACGAGCGGGCTTCGGTTTTAAATTCTGTCGACTGCTTCAAGGGGCGGTTACTGTTGATCCACGGTAGTGGCGACGACAATGTCCATCCGCAGAACAGCCTGCAACTGGCCGACGTCTGCGTTAAGCAGGGCAAGTTTGTCGACCTGTATTTTTATGCCAATAAAAACCACCGGATCGAGGGCGACAAGACCACCTATAATGTATTCAAACGGATCGCCGATTATTTTCTGGATAATCTGTAGCCGTTTAATCAATCCCGGTCGAACGGGTATTCGTATCTTTCGTAATAGCCCAGCAGGCGTCCGGCGGAATCGCGGACGGCCCGCATATAAATCCGTTTGTCCGGCTGGTCGGTGATCAATTCCTCGTCCAGTCCGGTATGCATTTTTTTCAGGATGGCGATCATCTGCCGCTGTGATTCCGGGTTATGACAATCCAGCAGTGAACGTCCCAGGAGGTCGCTGCCACCGGTATAATGTTCCGTTGCCGCCCGGTTGAGGTAGCGGATCAGGTGATCGGTGTCGGCGAACAGCAACGGGTCGCGCAGGCTGTCCAGTAGACAGGCGTACAGCTCTTCGGATTCCATATTGACTTCCATTAATCGGTTGGTTCAGTTTTTCTTAAACAACAGCAAGCGGTAGGTCTTGAATTTCTTGTAGGTCTCGGCATTCAAGCGTCCGGTGAAATAGCGGTTTTCAAGTTTCCGCAGGCGCTTGCGGAATTTCCATAACAATAATTTCATCATCCGCGGGTAGTTACTGGAAAGAAATCGGGCGGAAATCGCACTGACCGGTCTGGCTACCTGTTCGAGGAATTCCGACAGAATGGTGAAGGTCGGGGCGGTCTCGGCGGTGATGTCGATATCGTTTACCAGTGTCAGCGCCACGTGCTCGATCTCCTGGCGGAATTCCTTCAGTTTCTGGCCGCCGGGAATCGGATTTTTGACGGTAACCGGAAGCCGGAAAAAATCACAGATCAATAAATGTCCGCTGTCATTCAACAGCTCGACTGTTTTGTGTAACGCCGTTCGCATTTTGACGTAGGAGAAGCTCTCACTGAAGAGGATCAGATCATACTGTTTGGCTGTTTCCATATCTTCATAGATAGTCGGGAACACCTGGCTGGAGTCACCTAGGCGCTCCGTCAGTTTTTCCGCCAGGAAGGCGCTGGGTATAACACAATCGACCTGGTAACCGTGCTCGATCAGTCGTCGGGCGAAATTGCCGGCCCCGGCGCCTACGTCCAATATCGATTTTACTCCCGCAGGAATATTGGCGATAATGAATTCGGAATGGAGGTCCTGAGCCCGTGAGAAATTGGCGATTTTCACTTCCAGGTCCGGCGGCCAGTAGCCGTAATGCAGATCCTCGGTCTCGAAAAAATATTTTCCCAGCAGCAGCCCGATCTCCAGACCGGCCTCGCGCGAATCGACCTTAGTCTTGGTTGTCATGCAATCTCCCCAATCTTGATTCTGTGGCCCCTCAACCGCTGGGTAATTTAGTATCGGTCGCAGGATTGGGATAGGTTAAAATTCAGTCAGCGCGGCGTCTTCTCGACCATTCGCAACAGCGAACGTTCGGAATAATAATGAGCGATTTCCTCGAGGCTGATCCAGGCCAGTTGCTGCGATTCCTCGCTGCAGGTCAGCGGTTCTGTTTTCTCGGCCTGGAATAAGTAGCGGACATCATAATGAAAATGACGTGGTTCGGTGCCGTTCGCCGGAATCGTATGAACGTCCACGTCGAAGATTGCCGGTGACAGGGATTCCAGTGAAACCAGCCCGGTTTCCTCGCGTGCTTCCCGGCTGGCGACCCGAAGCAGGTCCAGTTCACCATCGGCGTGTCCGCCGCATTGAATCCAGATGTCCAGTTTGCGGTGATGGGTCAGCAGGGCGGAAGTGTGGTCCCGGTCGATGATCCAGGCCGAGGCGGTCAGGTGTCCGGAAAGATTGGTACGGTCACCGCAGCTGGGATCGCTGTTGATGAAATCCATGATCCGCTGCCGGGTGCGTCGATCGTCAGTGTCGACGGGCTGATACAGCTGAAGTTGTGCCAACAGGGCGGTCCGGTTCATCGGCCAGCGTCAGACGTTGAAGCGGATATTGAGGATGTCGCCGTCCTGGACAATATATTCTTTGCCCTCCAGCCGGAATTTCCCGTGCTTGCGCACTGCCGCTTCATCGCCGAATTGAATCAAATCGTCGTAACGGAAACATTCGGCACGGATGAAACCACGGGCCAGGTCGGTATGAATCGTGCCGGCGGCGGTCACGGCCGTGGACCCTTTAAAAATATTCCAGGCGCGAACCTCGTCCGATCCCACCGTGAAAAAACTGATATAGCCAAGAATTTCATAGGCCGATCGCGCCAGTCGGTCACGAGCGGATTCACTGATGCCGATATCTTCCATGAATAAACCGACCTCGTCCGGATCGTCGATCTGCGACAATTCCATCTCAAATTTCCCGGCGAATTCCACCAGCGGATAGCGCCGGCTGAGTTCGTTGCTCAGGTTCTGGTCGCGGTTGAAGCGGGCTTCGTCCGAATTCAGAATGATCAGCATCGGTTTTCCGGTCAGGAACTGGAAACCGCGGACGATTTTTCTTTCAATCTCGGTCATTTCCAGCGTGCTGAGCGGCAGATTGTTATCCAGCCGATCATGGATTTTGCGCAGAATCTGCTCCTCATTCTGCAATTCCATGGTTTTCTGGCCCCGTTTGTAGCTCCACTCGATCCGCTCCAGTCGGTTTTCGGTGATCATCAGGTCCGATAGCAGGAATTCACCGAAGACCGCGTCGAGATCGGCGATGACGCCGGGCGGACCCAGCAGATCGTCTTCGTAGTTGCGCAGGACCAGGGCTACGGCATCCAGGTTTTTCATCAGGCGCAACGTATTGGCGGCGATGGCAATGTGATCATCGGCAGGATCACTGAGACCGGGAAAATCCATTAAATCCAGCAGGGCATACACGGTTTTTCGGGGATCATAGCGTTTTACCAGCTCGTCGACCCGCGGATCCGGCACGTCGATCACAGCCTGGTTGGGATCGGCTGCGGCATCGGTGTAGCTGCCCACGGGAATGGCTGATCGCGTCAGCGCATTGAATATTGTCGTTTTACCCGAGCGGGCCAAGCCGATCAGACCGATTCTCATTTTACTATCCTGATGTTAGCAGTGTGATAAGTAGTACAAGTGGTAGTGTTAAAATTAAGCCGAATGCCTGATAAAACCGGAGAATATTGGTATTAATCGACCTGATGGGGGATGGTGCCGGCAGGTTGGAATTACATTTGTGTGGCCGGCCAAAGCGATTGCAGCCTTGTAGCGGAGGAGGGATTCGAACCCCCGACACGCGGATTATGATTCCGCTGCTCTAACCAACTGAGCTACTCCGCCAGTTCTGTGCTGCCTGCTGAAAAAGAGCGGCCCGAAATTATCTTCGGATCAGTCGATAATCAAAGAAAATCATCCACCAGCTATAGTGATCGTGTGCTATCCCAGGTAAGAATGATATACTACTAACGGCGGGTAATTCTGGTGGCACATTCCTTTTTCTTTGTAAACTCCCGGAACGTTTTTTTTGGGGATCCGCTTCCTTGAAGAAAGCACGTTCTTTTACATAATCATTAATTTGAAAAATTGGGAGTTTACGACGATGTATAAATCTGTCGATGAATTCATGGAAAAAGTGATTCAGAAGAATCCGGAACAGGCCGAGTTTCATCAGGCTGTACAGGAGGTTGTGGAATCACTGTGGGATTTCCTTGTGGAACATCCGCATTATCTACATGCCAATATCCTGGACCGGATTGTCGAGCCGGAGCGCGTGATTATTTTCCGCGTACCCTGGCGTAACGATCGCGGCGAAATTGAAGTCAACCGCGGCTTCCGCGTCGAATTTAATTCGGCGATCGGACCATACAAAGGTGGATTGCGTTTCCATCCTTCGGTGAATCTGGGTATTTTGAAGTTCCTGGGATTCGAACAGGTTTTCAAGAACAGTTTGACGACCCTTCCCATGGGGGGCGGCAAGGGGGGATCTGATTTCGATCCCAAAGGTAAATCCGACAATGAAGTCATGAGCTTCTGTCAATCCTTCATGACCGAACTGCAGCGCCATATCGGTGCCAATACCGACGTACCCGCCGGTGATATCGGCGTCGGTGGCCGCGAAATCGGTTTCATGTTCGGGCAGTACAAGCGTCTCCGCAATGAATTCACCGGTGTATTGACCGGCAAAGCCCTGAATTGGGGCGGCAGTCTGATTCGTCCCGAAGCCACCGGTTACGGCACAGTCTATTTCGCCCAGGAAATGCTCAAGACCCGCAACGAATCTTTCAAAGGCAAGGTCGTAGCCATATCCGGGTCCGGTAACGTGGCTCAGTATGCCACGCAGAAGGTCAATGAACTGGGCGGCAAGGTTGTTACCCTGTCCGATTCCACCGGAACGATCTACGATCCCGCCGGCATCGATGATGCCAAGCTGGCCTACGTGATGGAATTGAAGAACGTCAAGCGCGGCCGGATCAAGGAATATGCCGATAAATACGGCTGCGAATACTGGGAAGGCAAACGTCCCTGGGGCGCCAAATGTGATATCGCTCTGCCCTGTGCGACCCAGAACGAAGTCAGCGCTGAAGAGGCCCGGACTCTGGTTGCCAATGGCTGCATTTGCGTAGCCGAAGGTGCCAACATGCCTTCCGAACCAGGCGCAATCGACGTTTATCTGGCCAATAAAATTCTCTATGGTCCCGGAAAAGCCGCCAATGCCGGCGGTGTGGCCACTTCCGGTCTGGAGATGAGTCAGAACAGCATGCGGCTGTCCTGGTCGCGGGAAGAAGTGGATAAGAAACTGCACGAAATCATGATCAATATCCACTCGCAGTGCGTGAAATACGGCAAGACTGGCAATTTCATCAATTATGTCAAGGGTGCCAATGTTGCCGGCTTCATCAAAGTCGCCGACTCAATGCTGGATCAGGGCGCAGTCTGATTCACCAATGATATGAATAGACAGAAAACGGGAGCGTGCTCCCGTTTTCTGTCTATGACTGGTTCTAATTATTTATATCCCGGTGGATTGCTGCTCGTCCATCGGTTCGATTTCCGGTTGCCGCTCGGCTACCGGCAGAATAATACCTTTACCAGTGACACCGTCGATCTGAATCCGTAGCGGGTCCGGGAATTCCAGCCAGCGTAAATACTGTGATTCACCGCTCGGCGGCACGGAATCCAGCCAGAACCAGTCCAGCTTGTCGGCGCTGTTTTTCGGATTGATGGTGAAATAGGCGATCCGCAGACTGGTCACGATCTGGAAAAAATGGCTGCCGAAAGATGGATCGATGCTGTATTTTTCCAATCCCACTTCCACGATCACCCGGGAATTGGATATCTGATCCCAGCGAACAGGGATGCCCAGCCAGGTATCGGCGGAACCCCAGCGGCCCGGCCCGATCAGGATATAGGGACGCGTATTTCCCAGGGTCTGATTGAATTTTTCGATTTCCCGGGCGATATCCAAGGTCTTGGCCGGATTGAAGACCTTTTGTTTGACATAGATAATATTACGAATACTATCGATAGTCCCGTCGCCCAGCGTCACGTGCGAACGCGCGACGATGTCTTTTTCCACGATTTCCGTCATATCCGGCGTTGATTCCAGACTGGTGTAATGCATGGGCCGGATCTGCAGCAGGCAGAATTCCGGTCGGGCACTACTGTCCGGCGGTATATTTACGGCGAACTCAATTTCGACCGGACCGCCCAGCGCCAGTTTGCCGACATTCAGTAATTGTACGATAATTTCGGCCAGCGGAAATTGTTGCCATTTCAGGATCGGCGCAAATGTCACGACGCGCGTGCCCGGGTAGTGCAGCGAATCCCGGATGACGGCATCTTCGGCGGAAACCACGCTGCCGACGAATTTCAGGGTCGAATCCCGCTCGGCCCGTGCCAGCGGCAGTTTTACCAGATTATTCAATCCCAATATCGAATCCGGTGACTGCCTGGATCCCAGTTGCAGGGCGTAAAAAGAATTCTGGGAAGCCGCAATTGTGGCCTTGACCGAAAAAAACTGGGGTAGAATTGCCGGGTATTTCGGCGAAAACCGCAATGCCTTTTCGCCCTCGACCACTGTTTTACCGAAGCCCAGGGCGACGAAGGCCACACCCTCATCGCGTTTCATGTAGGAAATCGGGTAATAATTATAATTCTGGGCGACGCCGCTGAAATTAGGGTAGAAATAATCGCCGTAGCGCCGGCCAATCAGTTCCTGAATAACCACCGCCATTTTTTCTTCTTCCAGGTGGCGGGTCGTGTTCTGCAGAATCGCCCGTGGTTCCGGGTGAAACATTGAGGCATAGACCAGTTTTACCAGGTTACTGAGACCGACCAGGCGGCGGTTTAAATCCGAATCATCGTTGGGATACATAAAGGTGGCGTACAGGCCGGCCAGAGATTGATAAGCCGAGTCCTCCAGCAGACTGGAAGAGCGGACCGCCAGCGGATATCGGACCCGCGACAGATAGACCTTCAGGTGGTCGGTTAAATCCGGCGACAGGGCGCCCATCAGGAAGAGCCGATCGATTTCGGAATTATCGTTCAGAGCTAAGGCCGGCTCCCAGAGATTATTCACTTTCATGAAGCGATCGAATTCGTCGGTCCCGATCACGGCGATATTCGGTACCCGGATCGACACATTCGGAAAATTGCTTTTTATCTCCGATTCCTTGATCATCTTGCGGGCGAAAGCCAGTCCCCGGGCCTTACCGCCCAGGGAACCTTTGGCCAGGCGGATGAAATTCAACTTGGGATCGAAGGAATCAGTCGAAAAATCGATTACCTGCTCATCCTGATAACGGGTGCGGCTGACTTCGATGAAGCGCATGATGGCCGCCCGGTGATCGTCGGTGGATTTGAAATTTGACTGGCGCAACGGGCGGATTTCGGAGGCCATCTCGAATTCCCCGCGGGCCGCCAGCCAGTTGGAAAAATGATTATGGTTGGCGTGATAAACTAATGAATCATCGGGAATTGTGGCCAGCAGTTTCAGCAGTTCCGGTAAATTGGAGGCCATGGCGATCTGCTGTCCGTCAGGCATACGGAAGACAAAATCGCCGAAGCCGAAGTTGCGGATAACGAAATCTTCGATGTCGCGCAGCAGGCGGGTCGATTTCTTGAATAAAAAATGAGCGTTGATCAAATCGGCCCGTTCCCGGACATTCTGATCCCGCGACTGCAGCATGATCGGCATGGCCGGCTCGTATTTGCGAATCCAGCGGGCGAATTTCACACCAGCTTCCGGGTCCTTTTTCCCGTCTTTGGGGAAATCGATATCGGAAATAATTCCCAACACGTTATCAGGATACTTGCGGTAATATTTCTGGGCTTCCTCGTAGGTGCTGGTCAATAGAATTTTTGGCCGCCCGCGCAAATGAATCAGGCGCTGGGCCGCATTCAGACTTTTACTCATCAACTGGTTGGTATAATTGACGATGACCTTGTAAATCAGCGGCAGAATCACTGAATAATCCCGGGGTGTATCTTCGATGACGATGATCACCCGGACATCGGCGATGCGCACATCACGGCGGACATTCAGTTTATCTTCGATGTACTTGATAATTGCCGGGAACACATTGGCGTTGCCGCTCCACATGAAAATTTTATCGATCGGCGAATCCGTTGAATGAACCGGCAAATGGTTGATTTCGGACTCGTCCGAGGCCAGCAGGATCACCGGTTTTTTGGGATGCCGTTCCTTGACCCGCGTACCGAACGTTACCGGGTCCATATCGGCGATGCGGGACATGACGATGATCAGGTCAAATTTGCGTTTGGTCAGCATCTCCAGGGCGCGGTTGCCGGTGGCCGCCCGCCACAGCCGGGGAGCGGCGGTGAAATTCATACCAAGATATTCATTCAGGATCTGTTCCGACAATTGGCCGTCTTCTTCCAGAATGAAAGCGTCATAAGGACTGGCGACCAGTAATATCTCATAAACCCGATTGGGCATGAGTTCGTGAAAATTGAAGCTGGTGGTGGGCAAAAAATCAACCTTGCGCATGGTCTAAAAATTAGCTGAGTCGGGGCACTAATTAAAAGGCAGAATTTGCATTTTTATTCGGGCGTTGTGATATTGACTGGTCATATCAGCGGAGATTTCATTCAATTGTCGCCGTATTTTGATCAATTTTCGAAGTACCTATCCACAATGCTGGAATATATCTACCCGCGTATCTGTTTTGTCTGTAAAACGAATCCGGAAGCGGGGGACGGGTCATTATGTGCCACCTGCAACGACCAACTGGAACCGACTCAACTGGGCGACTGGCGGGCGGATGTTACCTGTTCGGCGGGGATTGACGCGGCCTATTCCGGCTGGTTTTTTAAAGGACCGCTGATGAACTTAATTCATTCACTGAAATACTCTGATTGTGCTAAATTCGGGGCTGTATATGGTTCAAAATTGGGCCGGTTATTTGAAAAAGAGGTGAAATCGCAGGTCGATTTGATCACGGCGGTGCCGCTGCATTCGCTAAAAGCGCGGGAACGGGGTTACAACCAGGCCGAATGGCTGGCTCGGGGGCTGTCCCGGGAATGGGGCAAGGCAGTTGACTTTCGGTTGCTGAAACGCGTTCGGGCGACCCGGACTCAAACCCTGCTGGATGCCGGCGAGCGCCAATCGAATATGCGAGCCGCATTCAGGACTTTGAAGCGGGTCGATGGCCTCAGAATTGCCGTGGTGGATGACGTCCTGACCACCGGATCGACCATTTCCGAATGTGCAGTCGTCCTGAAAGCTGCCGGTGCCAGCCAGGTGATCGCCATTACCTGCGGTACACCTCAAATTGAAAAATTAAGGAATTCCGAAATATGTTAAATACACTCAAATCGTTCGATCTCAAAGGTAAGCGAGTATTGATTCGGGTGGATTTCAATGTGCCGCTGAAAAACGGTCAGGTCACGGATGATTTCCGGATTCGTGCCGCCTTGCCGACGATCCAGCACTGTCTCAATACCGGCGCATCGGTGGTTCTGATGTCGCACCTGGGCCGGCCGAAAGGCAAGGTAATCGATGAATTAAGTCTGATGCCGGTCGGTGAGACACTGGCCGATCTGCTGGAAAAATCGATCAAGTTTTCCCATGATTGCGTGTCCGAAGACGCCCGCGACGTGTCCCTGGGGTTGAGCCCCGGTGAAGTGCATCTGCTGGAGAACCTGCGTTTCCACGAAGAAGAGACCAGCAATGATGCCAATTTCAGCGCGCTGCTGTCCAAGCACGGCAGCATCTTTATCAACGACGCATTCGGAACCGCCCACCGGGCGCATGCCTCCAACGTCGGTGTTTCGACCCATTTTTCCCAGCGCGGCGTCGGCTATCTGGTGGAAAAGGAAGTGAAGTTCCTCAGCGAAGTCATCAAGCGCCCGAAACGACCGCTGGTGGTTCTGTTGGGCGGTGCCAAGGTGGATTCCAAATTGTCCCTGATCAATCGCTTTCTGGGCGAGGCCGACACGATTATGATAGGCGGCGGGATGGCCTTTACTTTCCTGGCGGCCATGGGTAAACAGATCGGCGGTTCCCTGGTTGACAAGACCATGGTCCGAACGGCACAAAAAATCATTCAGACCGCCAAGGAACAGAAAATCAACCTGCATTTCCCCAGCGACGTGATTTGTGCCAAGTCTTTGAGCGAACCGGAAGGCCGCAGCGAGATCAGCGTGGACGATATTCCCGCTGACCGGATGGGCCTCGATATCGGCAGTGCCACGATCCGGGAATTCAGCGAAATCATTGAAAAGGCCGGGACGATCATCTGGAACGGTCCGATGGGCGTATTTGAAACGGCCGGTTTCGAAGAAGGAACCCATTCCATCGCCCAGGCAATCGCCGATGCCACGCGCACCGGAACGATTTCAGTCGTCGGTGGCGGCGATTCGGCCTCCGCAGTAAAAAATTATGGTCTGATGGAAAGCATGTCCCACGTCTCGACCGGTGGTGGCGCTTCGCTGGAACTACTGAGCGGAATTTCATTGCCGGCCTTAACCGTACTGGAGCGATAAATGATTACCAAACCGATTGTTGCTGGAAACTGGAAAATGCACCTGACCCCACAGGAAGGATATTCCTTCGTCGAAGAGTGCATGGAATTACTTTTGAAAGTAAAAGGGGTGAACATTATATTCAGCCCGCCTTTTACGGGGCTCTTTCACATCGAAAGTCTGTTGAGAAATTCATCCATGGCGCTGGCGGCCCAAAATGTACATTTTGAAGCGAAAGGCGCTTTTACCGGTGAAATATCAACCGGAATGCTGAAAGCCTGCGGCGCCGAGTATGTCATAATCGGACATTCGGAACGCCGACACGTATTTCACGAGCCGAATGACTGGATCAACCGGAAGGTACAGGCGACCCTGGCCGACGGGCTCAAACCGATTCTCTGTATCGGTGAGACGCTGCAACAGCGGGAAGCAGGCGAAACCACCGCCATCCTGGAAGAGCAGTTGAGTCTGGGGCTTAGTAATATCAGCATTGACGCCATGGATAATATCATTATCGCCTATGAACCGGTCTGGGCCATCGGTACCGGTGTTATCGCCAGTATCGAGCAGGTGGACGAAGCCCACGGTGCCGTTCGTGAGGTGTTGAAACGATTGTATTCTGTGAAAGTAGCCGAAAAAACAGCCGTCCTTTACGGTGGATCAGTCAAGGCTGATAATGCTAAACAGTTAATCAAAACCCGCGGTGTGGACGGGTTTTTGATTGGTGGCGCCAGCCTAAAGGTTGATTCGTATGCCA
This sequence comes from Fidelibacterota bacterium, assembly GCA_043822705.1. GTDB lineage: Bacteria > Fidelibacterota > Marinisomatia > Marinisomatales > TCS56 > JBDRBK01. Next base: position 596 of record JBDRBK010000073.1, on the reverse strand, counting down.
CCATTGCTAAAATCGTAGCCGAAAATTATACAAAGGAATAACTTGTGCACGGATTTTTAATCATTATTGAGACATTAGTCGCTATACTGTTAATCACAGTAATCTTAATGCAGGCCAGCCAGGGCGGCGGCCTGGCCGGATCGATTGGCGGTGGTTTTACCAGCCAGGTATTCGGTGGACGCGGAGCCGCTTCGTTTCTGAGTAAACTGACAACCGGGTTGGCCATTGCTTTCATGTCCCTGGCAGTATTGATCAGTCTGGTTTCAAGCACTCGGGTCAACGAATCGCGTTCGATTTTAAAACAGGAATCCGAGTCGCGCATCGTGACACCCGGTTCCGATCTGTCGCGTCCTGCCGGTCAAGACGACCAGATTATTCTGGAATAATCCAAACTAATGCCGAAGTGGTGGAATTGGTAGACACGCTATCTTGAGGGGGTAGTGCTCGGACGAGTGTGCGGGTTCGAATCCCGCCTTCGGCACCAACAGGAGGATATTAATGAAAACAGTTAAAATATTACTCTCCAGCATACTTTTATTGGGGATTGTATTTGCTCAGACACCGGAACAATATATTACCACCGGTGAGACCAACAT
>JBDRBK010000072.1:0-4526 GCA_043822705.1 Fidelibacterota bacterium | reverse complement strand
CGGCCGAAGCTACCGAAGGTGCGTACCTCCAGGATGTTGATCTCGGCCGCCTTCTCGGCCTCGTTGGCCGCCAGGGCGGCATAGGCCGCCGGCGCCACTTCCATCACAAACAATGTTTCGCCGGGCACGATCATATTGCCGTGGCGCATGCGATTGATCAACTGGGTCTGGTGGTCGTCGATGTGACGGATCACCTGCTGGGAATAGATTTTCGGCTTCCAGCGATCGTCCTCCTTCAACTCCAGCGCGTCCAGGATGGCCTGACCGGCCTGGCGCACATCGGCCTGGGACAGGGAATGGATTTCCAGCATGCCGTAGAGCCGTTCCACGATCTGCATTCCCGGCGTCACATTGGTCGATTTCAGGGCGATATCGGTGATGCGGTTAATTTCGATCCCCGGGGTGATTTCGACATACAGCGAGGCCATCCCGGCGATCGGCAGAAAGCCCTGAGCCACCGTTCCCAGAAAGGCGGCGTACTGGGGTTGAATACTATCCAGAAATACATAAGCGCGTAAATCGACCACGATTCTTCTCCTTCAGATTAATTCGAAATGGTTACTTCCTGGGCACCTTTGACAATGCCGATACTGGCACTGGCGCCGATCCGCGTGGCGCCGGCCTCGACCATCTTGCGGGCGTCTTCATAGGAACGGATGCCGCCGGCGGCTTTCACGCCCAGGCCGGCCTTGCCCACCACCCGGCTCATCAGGGCCACGTCGGCGGCAGTGGCACCGCCGGGACCGAATCCGGTGGAAGTCTTGACAAAATTGGCGCGGGCTTTCTGGGCCAGCTCACAGGCGCGCACCTTTTCACCGTCGCTGAGCAGAGCCGCCTCGATGATCACCTTGCTGGTGGCGCTGCCATCTTCGCAGGCTTCGCAGACTGCCCGGATGTCGCGGTAGACCAGGTCGTCGTAGCCGCTTTTCAGGGCGCCGATATTGATCACCATGTCGATTTCCCCGGCGCCGTCGCGGATCGCCTGGCGGGTTTCGAACGCCTTAATTTCCGGGGAATGGGCACCGGACGGGAAACCGACCACCGTGCAGACCTTCACATCGGAACCGTCCAGTTCCCGGGCCGCCACCCTGACGTAACTGGGACTGATGCAGACCGTGGCAAAGTGAAATTCCCGGGCCTCGGCGCAGAGCTTCTTGATATCGGCTTCGGTGGCATCTGGTTTCAGCATCGTGTGATCGATACAGCGGGCGATATCTTCCGGCACCTGCTCGCAGCCGGTGCCGTTGTGGTAGCCGACCCGTTCCACGCCGAAATCAAGGAATTTGCGTACCGTGTCCGGTTGCCGTACCATGCGCTGGCCGCGCGCGTAATCGCCCACCGGCTGGGGCACGCCGGTGGCGGAAAGCGTCAGCCCGGACTGGGCCAATAATTCCTCGATCCTGGCGGTGATTCGCGCCAGGTCTGTTTCGGATATAGCAGGATCCGCAGCCATCGGCGGCGACACCGGTTCCGGCGCTGAAAATTCAATCTCCGGCTGCTTTTCGATATCCATTATCATCTGCACGCGCCGCAGGTGCCGCTCGGCGGTACATTCGCCGGTAATAAAGGTTTCGGCGATCTGCTTCGCCAGTTCGGCGCCGATCAGTCCAGCCCCCAAGGTCAGGACCCGGGCATCGTTATGTTCGCGGGCGTTGCGGGCCGTGGATACGTCATAGCACAGGGCGGCCCGGACGCCGCGCACTTTATTGGCGGTCATGACCGAACCGATCCCGGCACCATCCACCATGATACCGAAATCGGCATCACCTTTTACAACTTTGCGAGCCACCGCCAGGGCAAACCGGGGATAATCGACAGCATCCGGACCGTTGGTGCCGCAATCAATAATCTGGGCGCCCCGTTCGGTTAAATATTCCTTGAGCTGGTCTTTCAGGCCGTACCCGCCGTGGTCGGCTCCCACTGCAATTTTAAGTTCGTTGATTTGTTTCATTCCATTATTTCAAATGATTATCTGATTCTTAGCGGTCACATTTCGACCGGCTCAATGTGACAGTAGTATTACTCATCGGTCAGCAATTCCGCGGCCACTATTTCGTCGATGACCAGCGTGTTGAATAATTTGCCCGCCAACCCCGCCCGGATTGCCGCCAATTTGCGCCGGCCGCCAGCTACGGCGAGTGTTACCGGTTTAGCGCTCAACTCCACCAGCTCGATGCCGATCGTGCGCTGGTCCAGTTCGGCGGAACAGATTTTACCGTCAGCGGTGATGATCCGCGAACAAATATCGCCCACGGCGCCCTGATTAAGCAAGCCCTCAACCGCTTCCGGTTCGAAATAATCGGCTTTTACCAGCACCGATTCATAGCCGAAGGCCCCGATGGTGAACACCGCCACGCTGGCCTGGCGGGCCAGCTCCAACGTCCGGGCGATATTGCGGTCGGAAACGATGGCATCCTTCACATCCTTGCTGTCGACAATCGCCGGCAGCGGCAGCAGGTATGGAATGGCCGAATATTCATCCGCAATTCTTTTAGCGATTTCGCTAGCATGGGTATCGAATTCCGCTCGGGAAACACCGCCGTTCAACTGTACGACAGTCATATTAGCGATCCGGCGGCCATTGGCCTGCCGCGAAATTTCCTGCAGGGTAGTCCCCCAGGAGACGCCCAGTATAATCCCGTCTTCAAGAAAGCCATCCAGTAACTGTGCAGCAGCCAGCCCCAAACGTTTCTGGAGTAAGTGATAATCGGTACCATCGTCAGGAACAACCACAGCCTGTTTCAGACCGTATTTTTCGACCAGTCCGGCTTCCCGGCGCGTGCCGCGGTTGGTGGGATCATTGATGGTGATGGTGACAATGCCCTGCTCGCGGGCGGACTGCAGCAGCCGTGACACCCCCGGCCGGGATACACCTAATTTCTGCGCTATCTGCTGCTGGGAGAGACCATGCTCATAGTACAGTCGGGCTGCTTCCACCAAGATTGTTGTTTGTGCGCCACCCATATTTATCGGATGAGCAGATGTTCAGCGTGTCGTAACATTTGTTCAAAACTAACAATGGATCGGGATAAAGTCAATATAAATATTTCAAAAATAGCAGGGCACCCTGTGCCCCGTTGGTAAACAATTAAATCAGTGCTTTGATCCTGGATACCAAATCGTGTGCTTTGGCCGCGGTCTCCGCCTCGGCGTAAATCCGCATGATCGGCTCGGTGTTGGATTTGCGCAAGTGAACCCAGCGGTCGGGCCAGGTGAATTTCACGCCATCGACGGTATTTACTTCTGCATCGGCCAGAGCAGCCTGTACCGTCGCCAGGGATTTTTCCACATCCACACCCTCCAGACTGACTTTATCCTTTACGATTACAAATTGCGGCAGGGAAGCGGCAATCGCACTCAGGGGCTGATCGGATTGTGCCATGCGGTTCAACACCATGGCCGCCCCCACCAGCGAGTCACGCCCTAAATGGGCCGCCGCCAGAATCACACCGCCGTTACCTTCACCACCCAGGGGCGCCCCCAGGGTTTGCATCATCTGCACTACATTGATTTCGCCTACCGCCGACCGCACGACTTTGGTGCCGTAGCGCTGCGCCAGCTTTTCCAGAGCCATCGTAGTGGACAGATTGACCACGATCGGTTCGGCTTTACCGGTGGTCCGCCAGTAACCGTCCACAGCCAGCACCAGCGTATTTTCCTCACCCAGCGGAATCCCTTTTTCGGATACCACCGCCAGCCGATCCGCATCCGGATCAACCGCAAAACCGGCGGCAGCGGCATTTTCGGTCACGGCATTCCCTAGTTCGCGCAGGTTTTCCGGCAACGGTTCGGTACCCCGTAAAAATTCCCCCGACGGCGTACAGTACAACGGAACGACCGTACAACCCAATTTTTCCAGCAGCAGCGGCAGGGCCACGGCGCCGGCACCGTTGACGGCATCGACGGCAATCTTGAATTGTCGTTCTCGGATGGCGGCTGTATCGATGCAGTCGAGACCGAGGATATGCTCCACGTGCCGCTGAATCGCATCATTCCGCACCTCGCATCGGCCGGCCGCGGCAATATGGATTGTGGCGCAACCGCCATCAACGGTTTCGAACAACTGCTGGCACTGCTGCGGATGGAAGAATGTACCGTCACCCCGGACAAACTTGAGGCCGTTCCATTCGATCGGGTTGTGGCTGGCGGTCACAACGATACCGCCGACCGCCGGCGAACGCTCGACAATGAACTGGACCGTCGGTGTTGGCACGATTCCGCAATCGACCACTCGGCGACCCAGGGCCGCCAGTTCCTCGGCGATTGCCGCCGACAATTGTTCACCCGAAGGACGGCTGTCGCGACCAAGGGCAATCTCGCCGTCCGGCAGCATTGAATTGACAACACGGGCGTAAAGTCGTACGGTATCCGGTTTAAGGTGGCTGGCCACTAGTCCGCGAACACCGGAAATACTGCGAATCAGCATAATGATAGATCCTGCTTTAATCGGTTGAAATAATAATGGGGAAATTAATCTGTACTTATAAAAAAAGGTCCAGGAATAATCCCGGACCTTTTTTGCTTTC
>JBDRBK010000071.1:0-13324 GCA_043822705.1 Fidelibacterota bacterium | reverse complement strand
GGCCCTGCTGCAGGTGCTGGTGGACAACACGTTGCTCACCGACCAGGAAGTGGATCAAAAACCGGATGGCAGCGTGGTAGTGAATGTGTCCGGCTGGGAGCAGGGTCTGCTGCGCATCAGCGGCCTGGATGGCGCCGGCCGGGTGATTCCGGAAAACCAGACCATTATTAAAAACGGCCGACTGCTTGACTGCAACGCTGAACCGGATGACTGGCACTTCGCGGTGCTGTACAGCCTGATGGTCGATCGTTTCCTGGACGGCGATCCGGTCAATACCAGCAAAGCCGGCGATGCCGATCTGCATCCGCTGGCTGATTTTCACGGTGGCGACATCGCCGGGATCAACGCCAAACTGGAAGAGGGCTACTTCCGCGATCTGGGGATCAACGCGATCTGGATATCGCCGGTTTCCCGCCAGCCCGAAGGGGCCTACGTGGAATCGATCCCGCCCAACCGCAAATTTACTGGTTACCACGGCTACTGGCCGGTCCGGGCGCGGGAAGTCGATCCCCGCTTCGGCAGCGCCGGTGAACTGCGCCGGCTGGTGGAACTGGCCCATGAGCAGGACATCAGGGTGATCCTTGATTTCGTGTCCAACCATGTCCATGAGGAGCACGAGTACTGCCAGAGCCATCCCGAGTGGTTTGGCTCGATGTATTTGCCGGACGGCACGGTCAATATCCGCAACTGGAGCAATGAGACCCGCCTGACGACCTGGTTCGATGAATTCATCCCCTCTTTCGATTATCCGGCGGCGCCGGCGGCCGAGGACCAGGTCGTAGAAGACGCCCTGTGGTGGCTGGAGACTTTCAATTTCGACGGCTTCCGCCAGGATGCGGTCAAGCACGTGCCCCACACATTCTGGAAAAAACTGACGGCGGCCATGAAAACCCGCTTCCCGGAGCGGGACTTTTACCAGATCGGCGAGAGTTTTGGTTCCGATGAACTGATCAAGAGCTATGTCAATCCTGGCGAACTGAATTCCCAGTTCAATTTCGCGATCTATTTCAACGCCCGCGGACCCTTCAGCGCCGACCAGGCCGACTTCGGCTACCTGGCAAATATCCTCCAGGATAACCGCGATATTTTCGGTCCGGTGAATCTGATGGGCAACCTGACCTCCAGCCACGACCAGGTGCGCTTCATGGGCTTTGCCGACGGCCAGATGTCCTTCGGCGACAACGGCACCGAACGGGCTTTCAACGATCCGCCGGGCGCGGTGCGGAACGGCAGCAGTTATGACAAACTGGTGAATTTCACCGCTTTCAATCTGGCTATTCCCGGTGTGCCGGTGATTTACTACGGCGAGGAGATCGGCCTGATGGGCGCCGCCGACCCCGATAACCGCCGGCCGCTGCGCTTCGCCGGTGAATTGACCGCCCCGGAAAAAATCACCCTGGCCCGGATCGCCGCCCTTACCCGGCTGCGCCGTCAGTACCCGGCGTTGTCGATCGGCGATTACATACCGCTGTTGGTGGATGGACCGCTGCTGGTTTTCGGCCGGATTTATTTTGATGAGCGGATAATCGTCGCCTTCAACCAGAGCGCCGGGGAGCGGACCGTGACTGTTGATTTGCCGTTCCCGGCAACCGGAGCCGTCGATCTGCTGAATGATGAAACGATGCAGATTGCGAACCGGCAACTGGAATTGACGCTACCGGCTTACGGACATCGCATTGTTATTTTGAATTGAACCGGACCGGTTGCGGCCGGGCCAGCAGGGAAGGAGCTTCGGGTATGAGACAGTCGTGGAATAATCGCATCGCAGTTACGGTGCTGCTGCTGACGGCCGGCCTGTTACCAGCCGACGATAGCTGGATGCTGTACGATGATTCGCAGATGGCGGAAGTATATATCACCATCGACCAGCAGAAGCTGGATTGGATTTACGCCACTGAAAATCTACAGAGCGATTCCCTGCACTATGCCACTTTCCGCTTCGTGAATGCCTGGATCGACGAAATGGTGGATTCGATCGGCTTCCGAATTCGCGGAAATACATCGCGGGTATCGGCTAAGAAATCATTCAAAGTGTCATTCAATTATTTTGTGTCGGGCCGGGAATTCCACGGCGTTGACAAGCTCAACCTGAATGGCGAGCACAACGATCCGTCGATCATCCGCTCCAAATTGTGCTGGGATCTGTTTCAGGATGCCGGCGTCACCGCCAGCCGCGCCGCCCATGCCCGGGTTTACATCAATGGCGAATATTACGGCCTGTATATTTCCGTGGAACATGTGGACGACGAATTCCTGGAGAAGAATTTCACCGACGACTCGGGCAATCTCTGGAAATGCCTGTGGCCGGCGGACCTGGCTTACCTGGGCGCCGACCCGGACCTGTACAAGCTGTACAGCGGCGACCGGCCGGTGTACGAACTGAAGACCAACGAAACCGAAAATGATTTTTCCGCCCTGGCGCGGCTGATCAGTGTATTGGAATTTACCCCCGACAACCAGCTGGCCGATTCCCTGGAAACGCTGCTGGACGTGCCGGCGGCGCTGAAATATTTCGCCCTCAACATTCTGTTCGGCAGCTGGGACGATTACCGCTACCTGAAGAATAATTATTATCTCTACAACGATCCGGGTAGCGGTAAAATGCACCTGATCCCCTACGATTATGACAACACCCTGGGCGTTGATTGGGTTGGCCCGGATTGGGCAAATGTTGATCCCTATGATTTTCCCCGCAATGATGATGGACTACGACCCCTGACTACGCGTCTGTTGAACAACGCTCAGTATCGCAACCTGTTTACTCATTATCTGAAATTCTACAATGAGAGTGTTTTCAAACTCAGTATCTGGGAAGACCGTATTGATACTTTGAAAAATCGGATTTATACTGCTGTCGAGGAGGATTTATACCGGACCTATGATTGGGGTTATACGATGGATGATTTTAATAATTCTTATACCGCCGATCATTACGATGACAGTCATATAAACAACCCCCACGTTGAATATGGTTTAAAAGAATTCGTCAATCTGCGCTACAACAGTTTGAAAACCCAGTTGACTTGGCACACCGCGCCGCCGCTGGTCTATGCCATCGACTGGCAGCCGCGCCAGCCCGGACCCGCCGACTCGATCACCGTGACCGCCGCCGTCAGCGGTGCCCTGCCGATCAGCGAGGTGGCCCTTTACTACCAGCATGACTTCTGCGGCTTCCAGGAAGTTTACCCCATGGAATTCCTGCCCGTGGCCGGCACCAGCCTGGTGGAGCAGGCCGATCGCTGGGTCGGTAAGCTACCGCCCCTGGGCCCCGGCGGCAACGGCTGTTTCAGCGTTCAGGCCCGCGATGTCAACAACCTCACCGACAGCAGTCCGCGGCTGGCGCCGATCGTGCTGCAGGCCTCCGGCAGCAGCACCAGCGGACTGGTGATCAACGAATTCATGGCCGATAATGACAATATCCACGCCGACGAAGTTGGCGACTACGACGACTGGATCGAGATTTATAATGCCGGCGACCAAGAGGTTTTTCTCAGCGGCATGTACCTGACCGATAATGCCGGGTCGCTGACCAAATGGCGATTTCCTTTTGGTGGGGTGGGACTGGCGGCCGGCGGTTACCTGGTGATCTGGGCCGACGATGAACCGACGGAGGGGCCGCTGCACGCCACCTTCAAGCTGGGGGCCAGCGGCGAATATATCGCCCTGGTGGACAGCGACGGCGTCACCGTCATCGACAGCCTGTCGTTCGGGGAGCAGACCACTGATGTGGCCTTCGGCCGCTACCCCGACGGCGGCGACGACTGGCAGTTCATGACGCCCTCGCCGGGGGCCGCCAACAGCAGTTTGGGGGTGACCGATGCAATCCTGCCGCGGGCGTTCCAGGTCACGGCCTGGCCCAATCCCTTTAACGGCCGGGTCAGCCTGGCGCTGGACCTGCCCCGGGCGGGCGCGGTCCGCCTGCGTATTTTCGATGTTCGGGGGCGTGAGCTGCAGGCGTTCGACTGGACCAGTGAATTTCCCCAGCAGAAAACCATCACCTGGGAGGCCCGGGGAGCCGCCGCCGGCGTTTACCTGTACCGGGCCGAATTCCGCAGCGCGGATGTGACGACGGTGCGCAGCGGCAAACTGTTGTACCTGAAATAAGCGGCACTTAAAAATATGGACCGTAAACGACAACTGATCAATGAATACAAGCAGCGCAAAATTTCCGGCGGCGTCTACCGGATCACCAATACCGCCAACGGCAAATACCTGCTGGGCAACGGCAGCAATCTGGCCGGGCTGCAGAACCGCTTCAAATTCTCGGTGGAAACCGGCACCTGCCTGTATTTCAAACTGCGCAACGACTGGAAGCAGCACGGCCCGCAGGCCTTTACCTTCGAAATCCTGGAAGAGCTGGAAATGAAGGACGACCAGAGCGCCAGCCGGTTCGGCGACGACCTGAAGGAACTGCAGGCAATCTGGCAGGAAAAACTGGGGGCCGGGAACACTTATTAGGGGTGTTGAGATGAGTATCGAAGCCATCGGCTGCTGCGGCGCCTATTGCGGCCGCTGCCCCGAACTGCGGGAGGGCCGCTGCCGGGGTTGCAAGCTGGGCTATGCCGACGGCAGCCGCGACCTGTCCAAGGCACGCTGTCGGATGAAGGTCTGCTGTCTGACCAAAGCGTTGGCTTCCTGCGCCGATTGCGGCGAATACCAGTCCTGCGCGGCGCTGAACAGCTTTCTGGGGAAGAACGGCTACAAGTACCAAAAATACCGCCAGGCGCTGGAGTTCATCCGCACCAACGGCTATGCTGAATTTCTGGCGATTGCCGACGGCTGGACCCGGCAATACGGCAGGTACCGCTGACACCGGATACTGATATATGTCAAGAAGACGATTATATTTGAGTGAGAGCAGTTGCTAAAAGACCTGGCTTTGAAGTGCGGTGCATAGCACTGTGATTCATAGCCATTGTTGGAGTATTGTGCTTTTTATTATTTGTACTTGGACACAATGTCCAACTCTATGTCCAACCTTGCTATGTCCTTTTATATATAATCAACAGCTTGGACATCTTGTCCATGTGCCTGTCCATGCTATTTAACGTTAATAACAACGTACCTGTAATTAGGCGAATTACTATTTTCTCCATTATCGCTAATGAGGTGAAGTTCTTTCATTCTTGCCAAGTGTCTTTGAGCTGTTTTATACCCGATATTGAAATGAGCAGAATATTCACGGGTACTCGCTTCACCAATTGCATTGAGCCACTCATACCCTATTATTTGAGCCTCTGTAAGCATACTGATAGCCTCGCCGCCAATTTTTTTAACAGCCTCAATAGTTCTCGGAAATGTTACCACTACATTAAGCCCATCAAAATCAATAATCGGAAGGGGTAATTGGTATTTTTCACGGATTGATTTATAAGTTTCCATGCCAATAGCTGTTTCCTCCATGTAATCCATTTCATTGAAAATATAGGTTAGTTTTTTATTACGGCTGTAGGAAGTAGCTGTAAAGTTCTTCATTGCCTCAATAGTAATCGGTGGAACTGGTTCACCAGGGCTTTTAACTGAAATTCTATCGTTGAATATATCCAACTGTACTTTTGCACCGCCTTTGGCATAATCTCGGTGGGCAATGGCATTAATTATAGCTTCTCTGACTACCTCAACCGGGAAGGAAGGGACCTGCCTAGCTTTAAACTGTTTACGGTCAATACTTGCCGGCAACACTTTAAGTAACCATTCCTCAACTTTATCAGGAACTAATACCAGCGCATCATCAAAAGTTGCAGTACCCGTTTTCCCGTCAGGATACTGGACTTTTGCTTTTACAGATGATTGTGGGAATTTATTTCTTGGGTTTTTGCCAAAGAGAAGTATGGCATTTCCTGTAGGTAAATAGTTTTTAGTTTTTTCACTATACTCTAATAAATCCATTTCCTTGAGTTCCTGCAGGAATTCTTTGGATCTCGGAGTGCTGTTTCTTCCAGATTCAGTTATGAATTTTTGAAGGGCTTCTTCTGATAAGCTGTCCATGTTGGTGGCTATTGCACGCTTATCTAAATGGTCAGGGGCTTGTATCTTTGCTTTAGCTTCATTGTTTTTTATGTTAGCCCATTTCATGAATTCCTTGTTTATTTCTTCGATCTCCTTATGAAACTCGGGGGAAAATTGATGTACCTTTGCTCCGTTTTCAATCAGGTGTTCAATTCCTGCATGATCAATAGTGGGGTTTTTATCTTCAATACCAAACCACACCTCTGAAATTCTTGCGTTGACAATTCGTTCAGCACAGCTTACTTTAGGTTCGTTCCTGGCTCCGGGGGCGCAGGGTTCCAGTGTAACAAAAAGCCAGCAATCAGAAAGTTCCTTATGTTGGTTCTTTTTATCGAGCAGGGTATATTCGGCATGATCACCTTCCCGTAGTTCCCCTCTGTAAGCAGTTTCCACTGTTCCGTCTGGAAAAACAAGTACTGCTCCAACATAAGGGCTTGGATCGTTTTTCTTCCGTTCAGGAATTGATTCTTTCATAACCTCAACGGCTAGTTCCATGTACTCTTTTGGGTCTTTTCTTGAATCTTTCTTTTTCAACATTTATTTGCTCACCAAATTTTGCCACGTGCTCCAACACTCGACACACTTACAACTGCGTTTTAACCGGAGTATTTCACTAAAATTGTAATTTTTAATTCGAAGACTCGTAGTTACCCATTTACCGATTCGACGAATTCTACACCGGAAATGGTTGATTTTGAAAGAAGTTTTTGCGCGAGACGGCAACAAACCGGTCCGACCGCCTGCGGTCCGGTAATTGTTATTCAAAGCCCATTATTTTCCGGATGTGATCCGCATTTTGGCGGGTGGTCAGCAATTCCAGCAGGAGCAGGGCGACGTCGATCGCCGTCGCCGGGTTCCAGGAGGTGATCAGGTTGCCGTCCCGCACGATCGGCTGGTTCAGCACCGTGACCCCGAAGGTTCGCAGGGCATCCTGCCGCACCGCCTTCAGGTTGTAGGTCGTACCCTGCCTGCCGGCGAGCACGCCGCTCTTGCCTAACGGTAGGGCGGCTACGCAGATCGTAGCGATCAGCTTGTTTTGGCGGTGGAATTCCCGGATCAGGTTCAGGAAAGCGGTGGAATAGGCCCCCTGATAAAAATCATATTCCTCGAATCCGCCGGGTATCGCCAGCGCGTCAAAGTCGGCCGCAGCGATTTCATCGATCAGATAATCGACGATGAATCTTTGATTGAACGAGCTGCTGATTTCCTTTTTCAAGCCGCTGGAAAACAGCTCGGTGGAGTGGTCGCCGTCGATCAGATTCCAGCCGATCACATCGATGAATACACTGGCCTCGTAGGTTTCAAATCCGTCAGCCAGCAGTAATAAGACTTTTTTCATTGCCAATTATCCGGAAAATTGCTGTTTGCGGTTACCGGCAATTGCCGTAAAAGCCGGAGTCCATGATCCGCGACCCGTTTATATCCAGGCATCGTTGGCGGCGGTTTGCGGTCCGCCGGCGTCGCCGGTATTGACCGTGCCCGCCGGTTCGACCAGCAGGAGTTTGCATTCCTGTTCGGCAAACGGTTTATGGGCGACGCCCTTGGGCACCACCAGTAACTCCCCGGCTCCGAGTATAATGCGCCGGTCCCGGAAATCGATTCCCAGTTGCCCTTCCAGCACGATGAACACTTCATCGGTATCCCGGTGTTCGTGCCAGGTGAAATCGCCGGCCACCCGGACCAGCTTGAAATGGTAATCATTCATTCGGGCAATGATTTTGGGCGACCAGCGGTCGCTGAACTGACGGAATTTGTCTGCAAAATTGACGACTTGATTTACCATCGCTTACCCCTGCTGCTGCATAATGGGAAATTTAACGGCATTGCCGCCTGCCTTCCCAGGCTTTTAACCAGTCGTTCCAAGGGGTGGGAAAGGGCAGTCCGCAGGTGTTGACCAGGCGATCCGCCGGTCTGGAACGGTAGTTCCGGGGGCAGGGAAGGTATGTTCCGGGGGGCGCGACCGCACGGTCAGGGGGTGTGGAACGACCGTTCCACCGGTAGGGAACGGGTGTTCCGGGGGTGCAGGCCGCGTGATCCGGGGGGCGGGAACGGCTGGTCCGGCAGGTGCGAACGGGCAGTGAAGGGGAGTGGACGGTGCGTCCCGGAGGCCTGCGCCCGTTTTGGTTTCAATCCGACCCGTCAATGAAGATTATATCGTTCCAGAATTGATATTGGCTGTCATTCAACGGTTTCAGGTAAATGGAAAAATGGGTATTCCCCCCCTGAAAACCGGTAAACTTATATTCAAATCCATAATCGCAGATACACCAGCACTCACAAAATTCACGGCAGGTGTCGGCAATAAAAATATTCACTTCGCGGTTGTCAGTTACTACGGAATCGCTCAACAGCCCGCAGCAATTGTAGTTAATAATCATATTCAGGCACAAAGTATTCTGCTCGATCGAAAAAAACAGGGTGTCCGTAATGGCTTGCGCCATCTTGAATGTGTATTCAGGATGATCAACAAAACACCCTGTATAGTCGATTGCATCCAATTTTAAGCTGCCATTCTCGGGCTCGTTTTTATCACAGGAACTTAGTCCGATCAGCAGGCAGATTATTACGGCGGCTGACAAATTTTTAATGCTCATGGTATTTTTTAATTCCATTACAACCTCCTGTGCTGATTGGTCAGGCATTCACCGACCGGTCCTGGCCTAAGGCTGTTCCAGGCTGAATTTCCAGGCGCAGTGGAATTCAGCCGGGTGCTCGTCCGGCGGGCAGGCCACGCACGCGGTGGTGATGCGTTCATCGATGGTGCGGGCGAATTCGCTGTATTCCACCAGGCCGACGCTCCGGCAGGGGAAGTCCGCCAGCCCCTGGCGCTCCCGGGCGGCCTGAACGCGGCAGGCGTTCATCTGAAATACAAAGGAAGTTGCGGTTTCATCGACGATACTCTGCTGATTCAGCCGGGCGTAGAGGCGGTAGCCCAGCGCTTTTTTCAGTCCGGCCAGACCGCTGCCGGCGGGGATGTGGTGGCGTTTCATGATCCGCCGGGCCTCGATTACGGTAAACCGCCGCCAGGCCTCGCGGTCGGCGTCGATGGCGGCCGCCATTCCGTGGACTTGCTCCACCGCCTGGAACCACAGGCCGTCATGTGCCAGCCAGTTTTTAGCGAAGTCGTCGATCACGCCCAGCAGTTGCTCGCGGCTTAGTGCGTCGTAATTGTCCACTTTACCCCCCGGATTCAGTCGCCGGCCCGGATGACACTGTTAATGAAAACGCCGGCGCTGGTCTCCAGCGCCCGCAACCGCTCCAATTGCTGGTCATGGTAAATCGTGTGGGCGATCTGGACCGCCTCCAGAATTTCCCGGAACCAGCGGTCATATTCCACCAGGGTCAGCACCGGGTACTGGTCCGCCAGCGGCAGTTGGCGATACTCATCCCGCAACTGAATGGTGAAATCATCGTAAAAAACCTGCAGGTCATCGAAGGCAATGCCGATGTCTTCCAGCAGGGCGGTCAGGCGATTGACGTGCTGCATGACGTCGACGGTCTGCAGCTTATCCAACGAATCCAACCCCAGTTCGCCGGCGGTCCGGTCCAGATCGACGATCCGGATCAACAGTTCCCCTTCCTTGTATTTCATCCTGTTATCCCGTAATTGAGTTTTAAGCAGACCGCAATCTAACATTTTTCCCGGTTTGGTTGAAAACCGGAAGCGCCCGGTGAACGGCTGACCGCGACGCAGGCACGAATCTTGCTCGTTTCGGCAGTGATGAAACCAACCACGGACTGGTCCAGCGGGTAGCGCCGATGACCGAACGTTTCGCCGTTCTGCTGGGTGATGCCTTTTCGCTGGACGAACAGGGTTATTTCGGCCGCGCCTTTGCCAACCGCAGCCTGCTGAAAGCGTTGTTCCTCAGCGAGCAGGTGGAGTACGTATTGACTACGACACCGGCAAAATTTTTCCTGCCGCTGGAACTGCCGGAGCCGGTCCGGCGGAAACTGGTGACACTGCAATCGCTGCCGGAGCTGGTGGCGGCGGTCGGCCGCTATTGTAATGGCGCGATCTTTTGTTCCGACTTTGTCGCCGGTTATCCGGACTGGGTCGACTTTCGCAACCGGCAGAGATTGGACTGGCCGGTATTCGGCTGGACCCACAGCCTCAGTTACCAGCGCTACACGGCGGCGCTCTACCGGATTCTGACCGCTGGGGCCACCGCCCGGGACGGGATCATCTGTACCTCGCCCAGCGCGGTGGCGGTGGTGAGCAAACTGTTAGGCATGGTGGTGGCAACGCTCAAGGCCGTGCCGGCCGGACCGTCGCTGTTCCTGTTGCCGCTGGCCTACGAAGCGCCGGAGGCGACCCCGACGATCGGGAAACCGGAGCAACCCTTTCAGGTCCTTTCGCTGGGCCGGCTGGACTGGCAGACCAAGGCCGACCTGCTGGTGCTGGCGGCCATCATCCGGGAGTTGCCGGCGTCGTCAGGCATCCGCTTTGTGGTGGCCGGGGCCGGCGATAATCAGAGCTATGTGAAACTGTTGCAGCAGCTGCTGGTGCCGCTGGGCGTGGAAGTGCTGGTCGCGGTGGACGAAAAGCAAAAAGCCCAATTATACCGGGACAGCCATGTTCTGTTTCTGCCGTCGGACAATTACCAGGAAACATTCGGCCTGGCGCTGCTGGAGTCCAAGCATTACGGCTGTGTTCCGGTGGTTGCCGATTTCGATGGCTTTCGCTCACTGGTGACCAATGATGTCGACGGCATTCTGCTGCCGACAGTGGCGGCGGCGATTCCCGAAGAACTGTTCCGGGTGCAGACGATTGTCAGTGAGGCGGTATATCATGGCTGGTGGGCCGCCGGGGTCAGCATCGATCCCCGGCAGGCGGCGATGCAGATTCGGCGTCTGGCGGATGATCGTTCACTATGGCGGCAAATGAGCGCCGCCGCCCGCGTTTCGGTAACCGACTACACGCCGCTGAAGATTGGGCAACGCCTCGGTGAACTGCTGGCGGAACAGGTCCCTGCCGTTCCGTTCGCTCCGGCTCCATCGACCGAAAGTTATCCCGGGCACTGGAATTTTCTCGACCTGTTCGCCGGCCATCCCACGGCGGTCTGGGACGACCAGGTCGTCGGGCTGACCCCGGCCGGGGAACAGTTCCTGAATACCCCCTGGCTGCTGCCGCAGCAGGCCTTGTTAATGAAATCGGTGGATTCGACCGCTGTCAATGAATTTCTGCGTTTGGTTCGGACTGGTGTGGCGGTTGGGGAATGTCTCCGGGCCGGTATCAATCCGATCGTGCCATCGCTGGCCCTGAAAAACGGTTTGATCTACTTGAACGAGGGTTCCCTGTGAGCGACCACCGTTCAGCCGTCACCGAACAACTGAATCTGGGCCTGGCCTGCCAGCAGGCCGGTCGGCTGGACGCCGCGGAAGCCAACTACCGGGCTATCCTGCGCCAGGCACCGCAATGCGCGGAGGCCTGGCTGAATCTGGGGCGGATTGCCCAGGACCGGAACGGTCGCGAATCGGCAAAAAAATATTTCCTGCGGGCCCTGGAAATTGAGCCGGACCATTATGAAGCCTGTTATTTACTGGGAGAAATTTTTCGGCTGGGAGGTGATTACGGTCCGGCGGTGGAGTATCTGGCCCGGGCCCGCGACCGCGATCCCCGGCGGTCAGAACCGTTCCGCCAGTTAGGAATGGCATTCAAGGCGCTGGGTGATTTCGACTCGGCCGTCGATTGTTTTCGGCAGGCCCTGCAACGCCGGCCGGATGACCCGGTGGTGTTGGCCAACCTCGGTATTATCTGTCAGGCGACTGATCGGCGTGAGGAGGCGGTGAAATATTACTGTTCGGCCCTGGAACTGCGTCTGGATTTTCCGCAGGTTTTGGGCAATCTCGGCGGAATTTACCGGGAATTGGGGCGCTATGCCGAAGGCCTGGAATGTACGACGCGGGCGTTGGTCGCCGATCCGGAGAACACTGTTTATCTGAATAATCACGGGAATCTGCTGCTGAAACTGAACCGACTGGCCGAGGCGCAGACGGTTCTGGAGCAGGCCCTGGCGGTGGATCCCCATGGGCGGACGACGCTGCTTAACCTGGCGGCGGTCTGCCTGGCCCGGCATGATC
Source organism: Fidelibacterota bacterium (assembly GCA_043822705.1). Lineage (GTDB taxonomy): Bacteria > Fidelibacterota > Marinisomatia > Marinisomatales > TCS56 > JBDRBK01. Next base: position 1,234 of record JBDRBK010000071.1, on the reverse strand, counting down.
CGGACCAGGCCGGTTACTACCTGCGGATCATCCTGTCCGCTCAGCCGGACGATGTCGATGCCAACTGGAGCCTGGCGCTGGTGGCGTTGTTCGCTGGCCGCCTGGCGGAAGGGTTCCGCCTGTACGACTGGCGCTGGCGGAAAAATGATTTCCGGAATATCCGGCGGGATTACACCCAGCCGCGCTGGGACGGCGCGACGCAACCGGGTAAAACGATTCTGATCTGGGCCGAGCAGGGATTCGGCGATACAATTCAGTTCTGCCGGTTTGTACCGGGTCTGCACCGGTATTTCGGCCGGGTGGTACTGAAGGTGCCGAACCCGCTGCGGGGACTGCTGGAAACGCTGGCCGGGGTCGATCTGCTGTGCACCAGTGATGGTAGCGCTCCTGATTTTGACTATCACCTGCCGCTGCTCAGCCTGCCGCAATTCTTCATCGCTAATGACCGTCCAGTCGCCCGGGAAATCCCCTACCTGGCGGTTCCGGAAGGCCGGAGCGTGACCCCAAGCCTGGCTGCCGCAGACCCCAGCCGGCCGCGCATCGGAATCTGCTGGGCCGGTAACCCCGACCATGAGAATGACCACAACCGTTCCACGCACCTGCGGGACTGGAAGCCGCTGCTGGAATCGGACCGGTTCCGGTTTTTCAGTCTGCAGAAAGGCCCCCAATCTGCTGAATTGGCAGAGGCGGATGCCGGGTCGAATATCGTCGATATCGCCGGTTCGTTGGGAGATTTCGCCGATACTGCCGCCGCGATCGGAGAACTGGATCTGGTGATCACCGTGGATTCAGCCGTGGCGCACCTGGCGGGAGCCCTCGGCCAGCCGGTCTGGATTCTGCTGGCTTATCAATCGGACTGGCGCTGGCAGTATGACCGGGAGGACAGTTACTGGTATCCGACGGCGCGTTTGTTCCGGCAGGTGGCTGACTGCCGCTGGGACGCGGTCCTGGAGCAGGTGGCCGAGGAACTGCTGACCGAGTTTCCCCGCGACGTCCAGTAGATTCGCGTATATCCTTCGCTGACCTGTCGATTTGCTATAATATATAACTGTATTACCGCCTGCAACGCTCCACCCCGGCAAATTGTTTTTCTTTCCTGAGTTTAGTGAAATTTTATCAGATATTGTTGAATAGCGCTAAAGATTGCTGAAAAGTAGCCGATATTGTAGGTGTAATGAAAAAAGAGTTCCACAGCAGAACTATTGAGAGAACTGACCGAGAATGGTCCGCGGCC